>CAYLIN010000093.1:0-5431 GCA_964383725.1 uncultured Azospirillaceae bacterium
GCGGCATTCTTAGCATACGGCAATATTCCCAACTCTTTATGCAAAGTTCCTATTGCCCGCCCCTTAACTAAATTAAGCCCACAACTACCGACAATGGCCAACTCCGGAATATCTTTCTCAAACACGACCTGCTCACAAGCATAATAAGCTCCGGCACAAATACCAAAATATGCCCCTCCGCCACTCACATATTCTCTGATTTTTTCATTACCCAACACTTCCAATTTACGCCGAAAAGGCGTACCGGCACCCCCCGGCATAAAAAATGCCAAAACGTCATCATTTAAAGCCCCGTCTTTAATAATCCCCTGCGCATCGGCAAAATCAACCACGCATCCTCGCGGTTCAAAATAGGAGCGCAACTCTTGCTCTAACATACCAACATCTGCACAACCGTAATCACGGTAAATCAAAACTTTATTTCGCATTTATCACCTCTTGATTTATCAAAGTAACCATACCATAATCTGCCAAACAAAAATAATCAACCACAAACATCTTCTAGCATAATCCGCAAAAATGACTTGATATTTCCCTAAGAAACGAATAATCTTTGCCCATAAAACAAATTAAGAATAAGGAACTATAATGACAGACAATCAGGATATTATTTCAGCACGACGCACAATGGATAAAGAAATTGAAGCGTTGCGCATAATGGAAAATGAGCTCAACGACAACCTCAGCAAAGCTCTGGATATCATGCAACAAACCAAAGGTCGCGTCATCATCACCGGCATGGGAAAATCAGGACACGTCGGCAGCAAGATTGCCGCCACACTGGCCTCGACAGGTACACCTTCATTTTTTGTTCACCCCGGAGAAGCCAGCCACGGAGATTTAGGCATGCTGACTAGTGATGATTCTGTTGTTGCCATCTCTAACAGCGGTGAAACCAAGGAACTGTCAGACATTATCGTTTATTGTAAAAGATATAATATTCCGCTAATTGCCATCACAAAAAATGCAGATAGTGCTCTGGGACGTTCCGGCGATGTTTTACTTTTGCTCCCCAATGACGGTGAAGCTTGCCCGCTAGGACTGGCCCCAACATCCTCCACAACAGCGACAATTGTCTTAGGGGATATTCTCGCCGTTGCTCTGCTTGAACGCAAAGGTTTTACCAAAACAGACTTTAAACAACGCCACCCGGGAGGGAAATTAGGCACTATTTTACAAAAAGTGTCAGATTTGATGCACCGTGAAGAAAGCTTACCTCTCATACAAGAAGATGCAAATATGCAGGATGCTCTGTTGGTTATGACATCAAAAATGCTGGGATGTGTCGGCGTTATTAATAATGACGGAAATCTCATTGGTATCATCACCGATGGCGACTTACGTCGTTTCTTAAAACACTCTGATATTTTAGCATTAAAAGCTTCTGAGGTTATGACACCAAATCCGAAAACCATCGCTGCAGACGCCTTAGTTGCAGAAGCTCTTAATGTGATGAACACTACCGGAAAAGGAATTACTCAATTGTTTATCGTTGAAAACCAAAAACCGATAGGAATCATCCATATTCACGATTGTTTACGTGCAGGAGCCGCTTAACGGTGTTTGATAAAGAAAAAATAGACCATTATTTTGCCGAAGATTCTTTCAAAAAAAACAAAACAAAAGAAAAAACTTCGGTTAACCGGCACAGCCGCCTTGTTCATTGGGCAAAATTAATTTTACCAAGTACGGCAGCTGTGCTGATTGGTCTGCTTTTGATTTATCCGTCTCTTAAAACAGATACCAAAGATTTCAAACTGGACATCACTCGCCCCAAAAAGGGCGAATTGGAAAAACTGCATGTTGAAAACACAGTTCTTTATGTCACAGACAAAAACAATCGAATAAATAACTTTGTTGCTCAAAACATTGATGAAACAGAACCGGGGTCAAAATTAATCAAACTAACCTCTCCCGAAGGCTTATTGCCGGTAAGTGACGCAGCTTGGGCAAACATTAAATCTCCGACAGGATATTTTGACCAAAACAAAAACACCGTAACCTTAACGGATAATGTCGAAATATTTTACAGCGAAGGAATGGTTTTACAGACCCCGGAAGCAACTTTTGACTTTAATAAATCCCTAGGCTTTGGAAGACAAGGTGTTACTGCTGACGGCTACTTCGGAAGCTTGCAAGCTGACGGATTTGAATTTTCAACCAACGATGATATTTTAGTCTTCACCGGACACAGCAATATCACCATCAAAGAAGAAAGCTTAAAAGGAAAATAACCCATGAAATCCGCTTTTCTGACTTTACTTATAACACTTTGCAGCGCAACAGCATGGGCTGCTGATGTCAATCTGACGGCCGAGGAAAAAGTCGAATGGCATCAAAAAGCGCAAAAAATCGTCGCTGTGGGCAACGCCGTTGCAACCAAAGAAGACATGAACATCCACGCTGATAAATTAGTTGGCTATTATGCCGGACGGGAAAACACACCGCGCGGAAAAAGCCAAATCACAAAAGTTGAAGCCCGCGGAAATGTCGTCATGAATTCTCCCAAAGCAAATGCTTACGGACAAAGCATGGATTATGACCTTCAAAAAGACATTGTAATCTTAACAGGAAAACCGTCAAAGATTACAACAGATAAAGAAACCATTACAGCCGAAGATAACATAACTTACTACCCGACACAACAAAAGGCCATTGCAACAGGAAACGTCACCGTAACAGATAAACAAAATAACAAACTCTATTCAGACACGATGACCGCCTATTTTGCCGATGGGAAAACCTCTAAAATGGAATTAAAAGAAGTCCAAATTGATGGTCACATCAAAATAGTAACAAACAATACAGAAGTAACTGCCGACAAAGGAACTTACTTTCCGCAACAAGGAAAAATTAAACTCTTTGACAATATTGTCATCAACCAACAAGGCAATATCTTAAAAGGAGATATTGCAGAAACAGACCTAAACAATGGCGTTAGTAAATTAATCTCCACAACAAAAGGTAACAGAGTCAAAGGCGTCTTTAAAGAGAAGAAAAAAACAGAAAAGAAGTAAAAACAATGACGATCACCCCCATTTCAGAATCAAAACTTGAAGTTTTTAACATTGGCAAAAAATATAAAAACCGTCCGGTGTTGCGTAATGTTTCCCTTAACGTCCGCCGCGGAGAAGCGGTTGGTTTATTGGGACCTAACGGGGCTGGAAAAACCACCTGTTTTTACTGCGTAACCGGTCTGATTACACCTGATTATGGCGATGTTCACATTGACGGCCAAGACATCACCAATTTACCAATGTATCGCAGAGCTCGTATGGGAATTGGTTATTTGCCACAAGAAGCTTCTATTTTCCGTTCACTTTCAGTTGAAGATAATATCAAAGCTATTTTAGAAATTGTCATTGAAGATGAAAGCAAACGAGAAAACCTGCTTGAAGAGCTTTTATCTGAATTTTCAATTGCCCACTTACGTAAAAGTCCGGCTATTGCTTTATCAGGAGGTGAACGTCGACGCTTGGAGATTGCCCGCGCTTTGGCCAGTCAACCACACTACATTTTACTTGATGAACCGTTAGCCGGTATTGATCCCATTGCCGTTGGCGAAATTCGCAATTTGGTTTCCCAGCTCAAACACCGCGGCCTCGGCGTGTTAATTACCGACCACAATGTCCGTGAAACACTAGACATTACTGACAGAGCCTATATTTTATACGGCGGTTCTGTATTAATGGAAGGAACACCTGAAGAAATCATCGCCAGCGAAGAAGTCCGCAAAGTTTATCTTGGAGATTCTTTCTCTCTTTAACCTCCGTCCGAGCAAGGATTAACCCATGGCATTAACCCCCAAACTGGAAATCCGGCAATCACAATCGCTATTAATGACCCCCCAACTGCGTCAGGCGATAAACTTGTTGCAATTATCCAATTTGGAATTAAATGAATTTCTTGAACAAGAAATCAACAACAATCCGTTTTTAGAACGCGAAGATGATAATCTGGCGGCGGCAGAAGAACCTCAGCCCTGCAGCATCGACAATTTTAACGAACAGTCTCAAACTTCTGCAGAAGAATTATCTCCGGACATTGAATACGATAATTCTTTTGATGATTCGGAAAGTGATTGTTGTGGCAGTGAATATTCCAACGATTTTTCTTGGGATGACTACAACCGCAGCAAAAACACGCACAATGACGATGATTTTGACTACTTTGAAAAGCGTCTTTCTGAAAACAAATCATTTTATCAACTTCTGAACGAGCAAATTGATTTGCACTTCACCAACCGCAAAGATAAGTTGATTGCACACCTCCTGTCCGAACAACTCGATGACGCCGGCTATTACCGCGGCAACACGCATCAGCTGGCAGAACGTTTGAATACACCGGAAAGTTTAATACGCAGTATTCTCAATAAAATGAAAGGTTTTGAACCCTCCGGTATTTTTGCGGAAACACTTTCAGAATGTCTGGAAATTCAATTACGAGATAATAATCGCCTTGATCCGGCAAGTGCTTGCCTGCTGCAACATTTAGAGCTGCTGGCAGAACGCAAATTCAAAGAGTTAAAAGCCATCTGCAACATAAATGATGAAGATTTAGCCTCCATAATTGCTGATATCAAATCACTTAATCCTAAACCGGCAGCAGAAT
Source organism: uncultured Azospirillaceae bacterium (assembly GCA_964383725.1). GTDB lineage: Bacteria > Pseudomonadota > Alphaproteobacteria > RF32 > CAG-239 > CAZU01. The sequence goes on from CAYLIN010000093.1 coordinate 4,612, forward strand.
GGCACTTAGACAACCCTTCTTATATCATTCCCGATGTCTATGTCTATCGAAACAAAGATGAAAGCTATCGCGTTGAACTCAATAATTTGTCTTTGCCGCGAATTTTAATAAACCGCAACTATTTTAGCGAAATCAGCCAAACCGCGGAAAAAAATAAAGAAGCCAAGCGTTATCTGAAAGACAATATAACCCACGCAAACTTCATTATCAAATCGCTACACCAGCGAGCCACGACAATTTTGCGTGTTAGCGAAGAAATTGTTCGCCGCCAGCGTGATTTTTTTGAACAAGGAATAGACCATCTGAAACCCATGAGTCTTAAAGATGTTGCCTACGCTCTTGAAATGCACGAAAGCACAGTCAGCCGTGTCACTTCACACAAATATATGCAAACACCTCGCGGTTTGTTTGAACTAAAATATTTCTTCACATCAGCAATAGCCACTTATACCGGCAATGAAGAAACCTCAACACTCACCATCAAAAACAGAATACGCCAATTAATTGATGAGGAAAAACCATCTGAGATACTTTCCGATGACAAGCTGGTTGAACTATTAGCTCGCGAAGGAATCAAGATTGCCCGCCGCACAGTTGCCAAATATCGAGAGGCACAAAACATTCCGACATCGGCTCAACGCAAACGCCTCAAGCGTCAGAAACTCTAACCCGTCCCAAACAACCGCGATTTTATATTGACTTTTCGGTTATTTTGGTATTATCTCACTTTACAGATTGCAAAGAAATCTAAAACAAGATATGATGTTTTTTGTAAAATTTATTAATTTATTGAAGGAAGAATCATGAAAATTACATTATC
>CAYLIN010000094.1:0-5390 GCA_964383725.1 uncultured Azospirillaceae bacterium
TTTAGAATATTCGGTCATCTTTTCTTCAATCTGCTGATAAAAAGCAACCGCTTTGCTATCTTTCATACGTGTTACCATATTCAAATAAGCAAAAACGCCGAGTTTGTTTCCCAAAATAGAAGCTTCCTCAACAATGTTCAACGCCTTGTAAAACTCAGCCGGAGTTACATCTTTGATTTTTCCCTTATATGAGGAGGCCAGCTTTTTATTCAGGCGTTTGTATTTTTCCAAATCCTTTTCAATTTGAGGATCATCGCTCCCTTTATATAAATCAGTCAAATCCCACGCGGGAAGACTATTGCGGTTGTTCATCTGTTGAGACTTCTTGTTGTTCATTTTCCAACTCCTCATTCAATTTTTTCAATTCCTGCATTTCTGAAACAAAATCCGGATTATTTTTTAAGTATTCCTGGCGGGCTTCTTGATCAAAGTCGTCGTTTTCGGAAGCTTTTTCCGGTACAAAAAGATAATTACTCCATGGTGTTTCCTGTTGTCCGGAAATCCATAATTTTATTCCTCGGCCAACAACTGTTACTTCGCACCAACTGTTTTGAAGTATGCCTTTAAACATACACATTATTCCACCGGAATTTTGGCAATCAGATAATTGTGAAACCATGGTTTCCGTACATGGAATAAAACCTCTATTTTGAGAATCCTGACGAGGTGACAGCAAAACCAACATGAACAAAATTAAAGAAATAAAAATAATTGTTCCCGTGATTATACCAAACCAATATTTTTTGATAAACTGCATTATTTTCCTTTTTGTGCTTTTCTTTTTTTCAGCAAATCTTCTAAAAATGCCAACTCTTCACGTGTGTTAGCGGCAGCCGCTTCTTCCACCGGACATTCAACCGCACTGCATGCCAATCCCTTTTGCAAAGCCACAGCTATGGCATCTGTAAGATAATATTCACCGGCGGCATTTTCATTATTAATAGCATCTAAAATTTCAAACATTGTTTTCCCGTCAAAACACATCATGCCGGAATTGCAAAAATTAATAGCTCGCTCCTCTTCCGAAGCATCTTTATATTCTACAATGCGTTTCAGATCTTTACCTTCCATAATTAAACGTCCGTATCTGGCAGGATCTTGCGGACGAAATCCCAAACAAACCACTGCATATCCTTCTCGACGTTTTTCAATCAGTTTTTGAACTGTTTTAACTGTATATAACGGCTGATCTCCGAAGATAACTAAAACATCGCCATCAAAACCAGCCACTTCGGAACGAGCAGATAAAACGGCGTGACATGTTCCCAACTGTTTATCTTGAACACAAGTCGGTAAGGGAGAAACCTCTTTTTTTACTAAATCACCATCAGGAGATACCACAGTAACGACCTTACTGACACCAACTTCTTGCAGCATATCTAAAATATGACGAATCATCGGCTTGCCATCTACAGGCATCATAACCTTGGGCAAATCCGATTTCATTCTCGTTCCTTTTCCTGCTCCCAAGACAATAGCGGCAATATTGTTTTGCATCTTAAATTCTCCTTTATAACTTTTTAATAACTTTAAGTTATAATACCAATTATGTTTTAATGGTTAACAGTGAGTGTTTTTTATGAAGAAACTTTTTCTTGCAATTTGTTTCATTTGTTTTACCGCCCCCCTTACCCAGGCAAAAATACAACAAATTTTTGATGTCGGTGCTATTCCTACCGCTCAAAGTCCGGTACAAAATAATACACCCAAAATGCACAACATTACGGCTGATGAATTTGAAGTTTTTTTGCAAGATCGGATTACTAAAACAGTTATTGAAGATGCGGATAAAGTCAGTACAAAAGCGTTTCAAGCAGAGCCCGGTAATCGTTCAAAAACCTCCTCAAATAACAAAAGTGAATTTGAGAAAATTTATGAGCAAGCTTTGCAGAGAATCCGCAAGCAAGATGAGCAACGATTATCCAGAAACGACATTCAATTTCCTGAAACGATTACCCAACCTCAAGAAATCCCATCTCTTGCTGATTGGCAGAAAAGCGACATTCCCATGATTAACGTAACATTGCCGGTAGATAATATCAAAATTACAGCACCGGCGTTGGAACATATTCCCTATTTTCGCAGCAATCTGGAAATTCTCCCCAACGGAACACTAAAAGTTGAAGAAATCATTGTGGTTGTCGCTGACGGAAACAAATTAAAAAACGGTTTAACTAAAGTCTTACCCAAATACAACTCTTCATCAAAATCATCAAAAATAAGTTATACTATTATTGATGTTCAGGCTAATGATTTGGATATTCCTTATAAAATAACTGAAGGAAATGACACTTTTTATATGGTTCCCCAAGATGGTTACGAATTAGACACCGGTGTCTATACGTATAGATTTAACTATCTGGTTCACAATGCCCTTGTCTCGGCTAATGACTTGAAATCTTTATATTGGAATATTACCGGAAGCTCTTGGAATCTCGTTATTGTTAGAGCTGCAGCCACCCTTATCCTTCCTCCTGAAGTTCAAAATATTGGCTTTAGTATTCTATCCGGACATCCAAATTATTTGAGACAAGATTTGATTCGCACTTTCAAAATTGATAACAATCAAATTGGCCTCATTTCCTTGCATCCGATTTTTCCGGGAAATGGAATGCACATGTTCTTGAATATACCCGCTGACGGGTTAATTAAACCTGATTTCAGTCAGCAGCTTTTTAATCTTTTGGATCAATATAGCGATTTAGTGCTTTCTCTTATTACTTTTTTGACCATATTTATTTCATTTAAAATTTCTTGGCGTTATATAAAAAAGAATAAAGGTCAACTCAAAGTGAAATTGAAAAAAAATGCAGCTTTACTGCGTTATTTGGTTTTTGATTGTTTTGACTTAACTTCTTTTGCTAGTTTTCTACTAGAACTTTATCGTAAAAACATTATTGATATTCAAAGTGCTGATGGGCGTGTCATTATTATAAAACGAACAGACAATCTAAAAATGCTTGAACGATGTGAACGCCGTGCTGTTCAACAACTGTTTGTTAAAGATGATACTATTCTAAATATGGGCAAAGCTAATTTTCTAAAAATTAAAAGAGCATCTGTATTTTTGAAAAAAGATATGCTTCACAACTTGAAAATCTATATGTTCAAAATGAATGGCGGATATTTGTTCTTTAGTCTGGGAATGTTGCTGATTGGTGAATTTGCTATATCAGCCTTGCAACTTGATGTTTGGCGCACATTTTTGTTCCTATCCGGAACAACAGTTGTCATTTTTCTTGGAATTATCCTCTTCAGTAAAAAAACAAATGCTCTTTGGAAATCTGTTCTTCTCAAAATTCTGGCTTGTGTAATTATCATTCCGGCTTTGGCAATCATGCACGCCTTCGTATCTTTACCAAGCAGCCTTTTAATTACGGCCTCTTTGGTTGTGATTCGGCGCTTTGTGTCGTTTTATTCTCAAAAAAATGGGGTGCTAAAAGAACCGCTTGAGGAAACAGAACATCTTCGCCAGAGTTTTATAGAAGCTGATAATCTTAATATATCCGGACGTGAAATCATATTGCAACAACCGCGTCTTCTAGCTTTGGGATTAGGAGAAAAGTATGCAGATGCAAATCAGAAAAATGAATACAATAAACTTCAGGCAATGCTTGATTTTCTGGCTCTGCACAAAAACGCAAAGCTCTAAAAAAAAGCCCGCTATTACAGCGGGCTTTTAAGCCGAGAAGTGAAAATATTATTTACGAGCAAACTTTCCACTTTTCTTTTTTGTTTTTTCACGCACCGTTCCATTAAACGGCGGCAACCACGGAACGAGTTCATTATTAAATTTCATATTGACTCGCCAGCCGAATTTGTCCTGCGGATTGACTTCGCCGTTGTGACGTTGTTCACGAAGCTCCATAAATTCGCCGATAGGGACAAAGTCTTCCATATCACTGCTCATGCCTACCAATGTTTCTGGCACATAGGTCATTCGTGGCAGCAAAGATTGAGTCAACAACGCATTTACCGGCCCATGAAAGGTTACTTCAGCTCCATCACCGACTTTGTCTTGCACGACATAGGTATAGCCTTGAACTGTTGTGATTTCCATAACACCAGCACAGATTTTTATTTTAGTGAAATTTTTCTGCGGCGGTGTGCAGTCACTGAGGATAAGGTGGTTGCTGTCTTCACCATCTGTCAGAAACCAGCGTTTGTTGTCTCCCATTTTGATTTTGTAAAGCAACACACGGGTTGTTTGCGTGATGTCAAACTTAAAAAAACTTTTCGTTTTCATTACATAAAAATTTAAAAATTATAAAATTATTTGAGCTTGTTTATAACACCCCCCTCAATAAAACGCAAGTCATTTTTCCGAAAAATAAAAAATTTTGTCGTTTTTGTTTATTTTCTTAATGATGGTCTGTTAGATTGACTGATCAAAAAGGAATGCTATGAAAAGAGAAATTGTAAATTATCCGGCTTTTTTGAAGGCGATAAACACACCTGTCCTTTAGGATTAAATCAAGAGATTTGGTGGAAAACTTTTGAAAGGTGAGGTGATTGTCTTGTTACAAGAGAACCGGGAAAAGATTTCCCAAAAAGCGGAGATACACCGCTTACAGGTAAGTGGTTTGGGGAAAGAAATAAACTTTAAATTTTTCAATCTAAAAAAACACCCATTATGGGTGTTTTTTTGTTGGGATTAAAGACAGGTTACAACACTTTTTCCAAAATTCTCTTGCAGGATTTGGCTTTTAATTATCGCCGTTGCTCCTGTGCAAGATTTGAAAAGGAATGTGTCATCGCTTTTATTATAAGAAACACAGGCTGAATACAGCTTTTGGTTTCTTTTAATGTTTTTTACCTCTCCCTGAGTAAGGCTGATAAACTCTTGTCCATCCACAATGGCAACGATAGGTGTAATGACAACATCACAATCGTCAGTATGTGTCTCAGCAACTGCAAATACCAGCTTTGATGCCGAAATGCCCCAAAATTGGGCAAGATGCTTACATGAAATCACTTTATCTTCCCAAGAGGACCTTAGCGTTCCTTTTTTCTGTGTGTGTACCTTAACTTTCTGTTGAAACTTGTTTTTTTCCATAATTTATATTTTATAAAGTGTAATAATTATTTTATATGCGTTCAATTTACCATATAAAATTTATTTTTACAATATTTTCTTTGTGACCATACTATCTGGACATTTTATTTATATTAGTTGCTTAGTTACCTTAGTCAGTATTTAACCACCCTTTTTTGCTCTTTGGTCAAGCCTGAGCGTCATCCGGGGGTTAGAGTGAAGTTAATCCCCATAGCGCCCCCAGGAACAATGTGCGCACGTTGCTGTCCCACTCCGGCATACTGCCGTCTTCCTGCGTCTTGTAGAGAAGTAACATTTTCGTTAGATCAAATTAGAGCCCCAACACAAGAAAGCC
>CAYLIN010000095.1:0-5312 GCA_964383725.1 uncultured Azospirillaceae bacterium
TTGTTCATCTGCAGGACGTATTTTTTTACAATAGCTTTCGTAAATTCAATCATCTCTTGGTCCTAGGTCGTTGTTTCCAATTTTCTTCACGCTAGAGTATCGGAATTGGGGTATCTAAGCAATTCAGCGTCTCGGGGCGAAATACATTTTTCTCTTTTATTTATAAAAATAGTTCCGGAAGGAACATCTTTAGTTACAACTGCTCCAGCCCCAATCATTGCATTTTCGCCAATCGTTACTCCGGGCAAAATTGTCGCATTTGCCCCGATAGAGGCTCCTTTTTTTATGGTAACAGGGTTTAAAATCCAATTTTTATTGCGTGATTTAGGGTATTTATCATTGCAGAAAGTTACATTGGGGCCGATAAATACATCATCTTCAATGGTGACTCCATCCCATATTTGTACACCGGATTTTACCGTAACTCGATTTCCAATAATGACTTCATTTTCGATCAAACAATGAGAACAAATATTGCAATCGTTTCCTATTTTTGCACCAGGCAGTACAACACAAAACTGCCAAACGTTTGTACTTTCACCGATGTTTGTGCTTTGCACATCAGAAAGAGGATGTATCATATCTAACCTCCTTTAAAAACACATTATAATCACGGATATAATCCGCCTCATCGTAGTGTTCGCTAGCTAAAACCATAACGACACAATCAGAAGAAAAATTGGTGAACTCTCGCCAAATATTGTGTTTAATGTGTAATCCTTGCGTCGGGCTATCCAGATGGACGGTTGTTCTCTCTTTTCCGTTATCTAAAATAAAATCACAACTTCCGGATGTGCAAACAATCACTTGCTCTAATTTTCGATGCGCGTGTTTACCCCTGATTGAATCTTGTTGGGTCCCCCAAATATAATAAACACGCTTAATATCAAAAGGAAATTCTTCTCCTTTTTCCAAAGCAACTAAACTTCCGGTATGGTCTCCATGAACTTTAAAATTCAACAAATCATACATAAGGGTTTATCCTAAAACGCAAATTATACATCTAACGGTCATTTTAACAGTAAAAACATAACCATATTTGATACAAATTTGATTAAGCAAATGAGCTTTAGTCAATTAGCAAAATATCCGCTTTACCTAAAAAATAGTAATAGAAAAAAAGCTAAAACGTTTTTTGATGATTCATATTTGAAACAATTATGGGAAAACGTTTTTTATAATAAAGGAGAAGAATAAAATGACTACAGTGGGTATCATTGGATGTGGATTTATCGGGGGAGCATTAAAGAGATGGTTGGAGGAACATAATCCAAGCATTGGTATTTTGGTGTCTGATCCTAAGAAGGGGTATAATGATGATATAACGGGAGCAGATGTTGTTTTTATTAGTATTCATCTTCCAACAGAACCTGATGGAACACAAAATTTAAGTGAGTTAAAAAAAATAATAAGAGAGATTCCGGCTCAAATTCCTATTTTTATTCGTACGACAATTTTACCACATACGAGTGATAAATTATCAATAGAATTAAATAAAAAGGTTTATTTTATGCCGGAATTCTTAACTGAAAGAACGGCTTATAGCGATTTTTGCTCTCAACCAATGATTTTTACTGCGGAAGAAATGTTATTGTCCAAAATATTTAAAGGAAAAAAATACATAGTGATGTCATCATTGGAAGCAGAAATTACAAAGTATGCGCATAATAATTTTGGAGCAATGAAGGTTACATATTTTAACACTATTTTTGATTTATGTAAAAAATTACATTGCGATTACAACAAAGTACATGATGGCGTGCTTTTGAGTGGATATATTAATGAGCCTCATACTCAGGTACCAGGACCAGATGGAAAGTTAGGTTATGGAGGAAAGTGTTTTCCTAAAGATGTAAAAGCCATTGCTACGGCATTTTCCAATCATCCGTTAGGTAAAATGTTAAAAATTACAGATGAATTAAATTCTCTATTTAGAGAGGAATAGACGATTATGGATAAAATTAAGTTATCAGTTTTAGTTCCTTCATATAATAAAAAAAGTTATATTGGCGAAGCTTTAAATTCTATTTTAAGACAAAAGACTAATTTTGATTTTAATATCATAATAACTGACGATGGGTCGACAGACGGAACATTAGATATTGTTAATCAATACATCAAAGAATTTCCAGAAAAAATAGTATTATTGCCATCTGCAAAAAATCAAGGGTTATTAAGCAATATTATTAAAGCTTATGAGTATATGAATTCTGAATATTTTTGCTGCCTTGATCCGGATGATTATTATGTTGATGATTTGTTTTATCAAAAAGCAATCGATTTTTTAGATAACAATACAGGATTTAATATTTACGCTAGTAGAACATCTTATTCTATAGAAAATGGAAAAATAATAGAAGGCGATAGTGAATTTAAAGAATTTATATATGATTCAACTTTTATGGATATGCTTAATAAGAAAATACCATTGGGAAACACGATATCTTCTATTTTTAGAAATAATGTAATCAATAAAAAACTTATAGAAAATTTGAAAAAATATATTGGTAATTCATATTCGGAGCACGCCTTTAGAGAAGACGATTTTAGAAATAGAATTCATTTACACAAAGGAATGGTCCATTATGTTAACGAAATTGTTGGAGTGTATCGATATACCGATAGTGGATTATACAGAAGTAGTAATATGTTAAAAAAAATGAACATGAAAATAAGTGCATATATTTATATGTATCATTTTTTTGAACATAAGTATCCGCAATTTATGAGAATGGCACTAGAAGCAATACAAAACATACATAATAATGTTATAAAAGGTGATTTAAATAATTTATTAATTTATCCGGAAGAAGACATCATACAAATGTTTTCTGATCTACAAGAAATTCAAAAGTTTGATTCAAGTTTTTATTCAACACTTATTACAGAACTTAAACAGAATAAAAAAGAATATTCACTCAAAACAAAGCGAAAATGGTTTGCCATTAATCATTTTCCAAGACATTTAGTTATTGTTTTTTGTGGAATTAAAATAAAAATAAAACATTGATAACGTAAGAGGATAACAATGCTGCCATTTAACAAACCATTTTTAATAGAACATGAATTAGAATATATAAATGATGCGATTTCATCACATATTTTGAGAGGAGATGGAAATTATACAAAAAAATGTCATAACCTTCTTGAAAAAAAGTTAAATTGCAAAAAAGCATTAGTTGTCCATTCTTGTACTGCAGCTTTAGAAATGGCCGCCATATTAATGGATTTACAACCAGGTGATGAAGTTATTATGCCTTCATATACTTTTGTTTCAACAGCTTCAGCATTTGTTCTAAGGGGCGCAATCCCTGTTTTTGTTGATATTCGTTCAGATACATGTAATATTGACGAGAATTTAATTGAAGCTGCGATTACGCCAAAAACAAAAGGCATTGTATGTGTGCATTATGCTGGAGTAGCATGTGAAATGGATACAATAATTAACATTGCCAAAAAACATGGATTAATTGTTGTCGAAGATGCCGCTCAAGCTTTAGGGAGTTATTATAAAGGAAAAGCTTGTGGCACAATAGGTGATATTGGATGTTTTTCGTTTCATGAAACTAAGAATGTCATATGTGGAGAAGGTGGAGCTTTAATAATTAATAGTGATAAATTTATTGAGCGAGCAGAAATAATTAGAGAAAAGGGAACTAATCGAGCAAAGTTTTTTAGAGGAGAAGTTGATAAATATACTTGGGTTGATTTAGGATCCTCTTTTTTGCCGGCAGATTTTGTCGCTGCATTTTTATATGCTCAATTGCAAAATATTGATAAAATAAATGATAAACGTTTAAAAATTTGGGAAATGTATAATAAATTATTTATGCAATACGATGCAAAAATTCGAAGACCAGTTATACCCAATGAATGTAAACACAATGGTCACATGTACTACCTGTTGTTGAATAGTTTGAAAGAACGTACTGAATTTATTGATTTTATGAAAAGTCATGAAATCTATCCTGTTTTTCATTATATCCCATTATATTCATCTCCCGCAGGAAAGAAGTTTTGTAGAACATTTGGGGATATGAAAAACACAAATAAGATTTCAGATACATTGGTTAGATTGCCATTATTTTATGATTTGGATAATGAAAATATATTTAAAATTAAACAAATAGCAGATGGATTCTTTAAATAACTTAGTATGAGCATAAGAGTTTTCCTAAAGTTGTGGGGCTGACGCCCATCATACGGGCAATTTGGGCTTTAGGAATGCCACGTTCATAAAGCTGACGGATTTCTTGCTCTCGTCCTTCTAAAATGTAATGCTTATTTTTGCTGCCATGGGGGCGGCCGAGTTTCTTGCCGTCGGCTTTTAGACGGGAAAGAGCTTCTTTAGTGCGTTGGCTGATTAGGTTTCTTTCTATTTCTGCCGCCAGTCCCAAAGCAAAGGCCAATACTTTACTTTGGATATCTGCGCCAAGTCGATAATTATCCTTAATGGTCCAAACCTGAACTTCTTTTTGCATGCAAATGTTTAAGATGGCCATAATATGGAGCAAGTTTCGGCCTAATCTGGAGATTTCTGAACAAATTAAAATATCTCCTTTAGTAATTTTCTTTAATATGACTCCTAACTTTCTTTTTTCAAAACTTTGAGTTCCACTGATGATTTCTGTCACCCATTTATCTATTTTAATTTTTTCTTTTTTACAAAATTGTTGTATTTCAAATTGTTGATTTTCAAGAGTTTGTTTATCCGTTGATACTCTAATATAGCCGTAAATCATTGCTTCTCCATAATGAATAGTCCGTGGAAAAGATATTGTGCGACATTTTACCAATAGTTGAAATTTAATTTTCGTAAAATATACAAATAAAATATTTTGATAAGAAAAATATGGATAAAAAAACTCCGCTAAAATTAAATTTTAGCGGAGTTTTGGGATATTATTTCAGGTTATTCTTGAAAAATTGGGTAATTTTTTCAAAAGGAATTTTATCTTTGTTATCATACAAATCGACATGGTTCGCATCAGGAATAATCATAAGTTCCTTATTATCGCCAGTCAGTTTTTTATATGTGTCTTCACTAAAGTAACGACTATGGGCATTTTCACCATGGAGCATCAAAACCGGTGTTCTGATTTCATCGCTGTAGGCCAAAATCGGCATGTTGATAAAAGACAGAGATGATGTCATGTTCCAACCGGTGTTTGAATTTTTAGAACGTTTGTGATAACCACGAGGTGTTTTGTAATAGTCGTAGTAATCTTTTACAAATTGAGGTTCTTCACCAGTCAACTTATCGGGAAGTCCTGCTTCGGCGGCGTATGTGCCGGCGGCAAAATCTTTGGTAC
>CAYLIN010000096.1:0-5198 GCA_964383725.1 uncultured Azospirillaceae bacterium
CAACTTTTTCTTTATCAGAGGTATCTGATAAACTTAAACCGTGATAACATGAAGGCATCACCCGAACCTGAAGCCCCAACGCCTCAAGAAAAGATCTAACCCGATCAACATTTACATTCAACTTAGAATTAAGAGCAATCGAAGGTGAAACAAGCGCTACCACATCTCCGGAATTCAACAAATTGACCATCTTAAACAGCCTTCAAAAGTTCCCGACTAAAATCAGGAAGAGAGTTATCATGAGCGCCCATAATCACAACGCGATCACCGGAACGAACATTTTCTAAAATAAAGCGACGAACCTCATCTCTTCTTGCCATAAAATAAGCATTTTTATGACCATGTTGCTTGATTTTAGAAATAATATCATTAGACGAAACCGTATCAGCTGCAGTCTTTTCATAAATTTCCTGCATCAAGATAATATCTTCATCCGCCATCACCTGAGGCAACACCTCAGCAACCTCATCACCGGTATTAATAACCGAAAACGGAGTATGTGGTTGATACATAACAATAACCCGACCGGGATACTCTTTCAAAGCAGCTACAGAAGCTGCAATTTTGCTCGGATTATGAGCAAAATCATCGTAAAATGTAATATCATTTGATGATCCGACTTTCTCCAACCGAACTTTAATTCCGGTAAAGCCTTCCAACGCCTCTGCCGCTTCAAACTTATCAATACCCAACATCACACAAGCAGAAATTGCTGCCAGTGCATTAGACACATTAAATTTTCCGATAATACCTAACGAAAACCGGCGTCCGTCAAGTTTGTATTCAATCCCGTGAGCCACAGCTTTAATATCAGAGGCATAAATATCAGCGTTTGGATTTTCGATAGAAAAGCTAAAAACCTTTTGCGGACAAGACAATTTACTGGCAAGCGGACAATCATAATTGACAATCAAAGCATGTTGAACATGAGAAGCAAAATTACTGAAATACTCCACCAATTTTTCCATACTGGTATGGTCATGAGAAATATTATTGACAATCCCGATATACGGATAATATTTCTGAATGGATCCATCACTTTCATCAGCTTCAATAACGCAAATATCCCCCTCATTATAAATATAATTTGGCAATCCCGGACGATTCTCAAAATTACAAAGCATTCCGCCATTAATCATACAAGGCTTCTTACCGAGTGTATCCAAAATATAACCAATCATTGCCGTAGTCGTTGTTTTTCCGGCAGTTCCCCCCACTGCAATTCCCTTAGCATATTGACTAAACAACTCTTGTAACAAATCAGAACGTTTTTTCACTGGAATATTTAAAGTGCGAGCAGCCTTAACATCCGGATTCTTCTCATCAATAATTGCCGACACATACAGACAATCCATATCCGAAACAATCCCGCTCCCATCTTGAGGAATAATTTTCAAGCCAACGCTTTCCAAAGCTTTTTTCCGAGAAACATCGCGCCCTTCATCAAAGCTCAAATCAGATCCGTAAACATCATAACCTTTTTTTATCATAATTTGTTCAAGCGGACTGATACCATTTCCAGAAGCACCGCAAAAAGCAATTTTTTTCATTATATTTCGTCCTTAGTCAGCATAATTAATAAAAACCATATTTAGTTCGTATTTATTAATTTTTATTTTACAAAGCATCTAAAGTCACTGTTTCTCGCTGACGTAAAATCTTCAAATTCTTATAATCAAGAACAATATAACTTTTGCCGTCACCATCAACATTAACGGCTAAAGCCGCCCCCACATCGTCATTATTGTACGTCGAATACAAAACAGCATCTCCGCTTTGCAATTGTTTAAGAAAATCAGGATTTCCCATCGGAGCTTTTTCTTGCTCTACAACAGGTCGTCCTTTTTCATCCTTCTTTTCAACATTAACAAGCGCCGGCGTAAAAAATTGCTGAGGATTACCATATTTTTTAGTCAGCAGATCATTATAAATTTTATACAACCGCATAACTTTTGTGGCTCTGGCATCATCATCTAACAAATTTCCATACGCAATAATTCGCCACAATTGATCTTCCTCTCCGAATGTAACATCGATTCGCCCAAAATCTTTTACCGGCTTTGTCAGATGAGAAGCAGAAAAACTGTTAACATAATCTTTTTCAGCAACAGCCTGAAGCAAAACCCCTTGGCTTCGTATATCACTGATTGTTGCCCCCCAAACCAATCCAAAAGGAGCCGCCATAACTTTTTCTGCAATAACAGGAGTTTTAACTACTGTACGCAATTTGGGAAAATTATGTTTTCGTATAGCTTGAGGACGTGTATTCAGAAGTTTTTTAGCCTGATTTTGTGCCTGAATAACATCCTTTTCCTCCAGAGTATTTTGAACACTTGCAGCTTCTTGCGCAACCTCGGCGGCAACACCCTCATCAATCAAAAAATCTCGTTGAATTCCACCAACCTCTTGAGCTTTGGCACCAAAGCTCCACAGAATCAAACCAACTCCAACCGCCAATGCAATTTTTTTCATATTTTTTCCCGCTTCATTAAATTTAAATTGAACAGTGTTCATTTTTTGTATATTCTATCTCCGAATTACAAATATTTTATTAAATATAACGTCTAAAAGCAGAAAAGACAACAAACCATGTCACAAGATATCAGACAAGATGAAAAACTAAAATTATTTATCAAAGACCAAATCCGAAACAACCTTTTAAAAATCGGTCGTAAACTTGTTATTGAAAAAGGTCCGGAATACTTGACTGCTCGCAAACTTTCAGAAGCGTCATCTACTTCTGTCGGCAGCATTTATAATCAATTTGCCACAATGGAAAACTTTATTTTTGCTGAAAACATTCAAACCTTAGATGAATTATTTCAAACCATGAATAAGCTTCTTCCCGATTCTAATCCCTATCTTAACCTAAACCGCTATGCCGACATTTTTAGTGAATTTGTCATCAACAATCCACACTTATGGCAACTTCTCTTCAATATGCACCAAAACGCCAAATGTCAGGAATTTCCTTTTACCTATGTACGCAAAATTAAACGGATTGAAAAACTGTTTGAAAAGCAGATTTATCTTCTTCTCGGACACTTACAACATAATGAAAAACGCATCGCCGGACAGGTTTTAACCATGACACTATTTGCCTTAAGCGGATTCTTAGCCTGCAACACTTGGGAAAACTTACGTCAGGTAAATAAACGAAATATATGCAAACTGTTGCTCAATACTTATTTAGCTGGTTTAACCAGCTTAAAAAAGGTCAAATAAATGCTCTATGATGCCTATTACAAAATTTTATATACACTCAACAGCCCCTCTTTTTTGAGAAGCTTTTTTGACAACAGATTTTATCTCATTTTGCTGGTAATTATCTTATTGCGTTTCAAATACACCACCTATCGAAGCATGTGGATGAGTGCTTTAGTTAACATTCCTGGGACTTTACTGCATGAATTAATGCACTTTTCTGTCGGACTGTTCCTAAATGCCCGCCCGTGTAACTTTACCATTTTTCCCCGCAGAGGAGAAAATGGCAACTATGTCATGGGCAGTGTCGGTTTTCGTAATGTAACTTTCTACAACGCTGTTCCATCAGCCATGGCTCCGTTGTTGCTGTTACCCATCGGATTTTATATCAATCGGTATGTCCTTCCGCAAATGCCCCCCACTTTTTTCAATTATGTCCTATATGTTTTCCTGCAAACAATCATCATTGAAAATGCCATGCCTTCACGAGCAGACTTTAAAGTAGCCGGCATGTACTGGAGTGGCATTATTATATACGGTTTTATCTTTTTATCACTATTTATTATGGCATAAAAAAATCCCAGTCTGTTGACTGGGTTTTTTATTAAATTAATCCCATTCGCTGAGCCGTAATCACAGCCTGTGTCCGATTAGTTGCTCCTACCGCACGCAACAAAGCATTAATATGTAATTTAACGGTTGCTTCTGAAACCCCCATTTCATAAGCGATTTGTTTATTAGACAACCCTTCAGCGACAAACCCCAAAACCTCAGATTGACGAGGGGTCAACAATTTATGACGTTCCCTATCGCCTCCATCCATAAACAAACCAACATTGGCGTTTTCAATAAGTGATGGTGGCAAATATGTTCCACCATCCAGAACCAACTGCAAAGCCGAAGTCAAAACTTTTGTCTCTGCCCGTTTAGAAATATAACCACTAATCCCCAACTCTAAAGCCCGTTTCACATTGCGATTATCGTCGTTGGCAGAAATCACAACCAATCTAGCCTCTGGAGCCAAACGCCTCAACTCGGCGACACCATCTTCCCAACGCATATCAGGCATCTCCAAATCAGCAATCATCAAATTAAAATTTTTATCTTTATTCAACAGATTAATCGCCTGAGAATAATCAGCCGCATGAACAATCTCGGCGTCAGGAACCAAGCGTTCTAAATGCATACTCAAGCCATCCCGAAACAAAGCGTGATCGTCCGCAATCAGAATTTTCATCTGTATTCTCCTGCATCGCTACAACGTTAAATATACATGCACAAAGTTTTAACAGTTTTTAATTAAATATTTATTAATTGCTATATATGACGCTTTATTTCAATTTAAAGAGCTATTTCTTATTCTTTTTTTGGTAAATATTTGACTTCAATTCCCGCCTCACGAAACATCTGTTCCGAAAAACCAAGTTTATCACGCCATGTATTCTGAGGTGTCGTTTCATCAATTTTAATCTCATGTGTCACCACCATTTTAATACCGGATTGAATAATAGCTCGACAACAATCCGTACATGGCGCATGAGTGGCATACATCACACACCCTTTAAGAGATGTTCCGGTCAAACATGCGTTATAAATAGCGTTTCTTTCAGCATGTTCAAAAAAATCATATTTTGTCGGACGTTCCATCCGTTCCGGTTTGTCATCATCCACCCCACGAACCAAACCGTTATAACCGGTAGCACGGATTTCTCTATCGGGCCCGACAACAACAGCTCCGGTTTTGGTTGAAGGATCTTTTGACCATGTCGCCACCAATTCAGCCACTTCCATAAAACGCTTATGCCATTTTTCTGAAAACATTTGCTCCTCCTCAGATATTGTTTTTCAGAGTTTATAAGTTTTATCATAAACTTACAATATAAAAATAAATAAGGCCGAATAGATGACGATAAACAAAGACTTTTACTTGACATCTGCACAAAAATAAAACAAGTTATAGCCAGTGTTTTTATTAATTAGGAGAAAAAAATGAG
>CAYLIN010000097.1:0-4996 GCA_964383725.1 uncultured Azospirillaceae bacterium
CTGAATTAAAAGAAATGTTAAGATAATTTATATTGCTCTTGCGAAAGCCTGTATTTGTGCTAAAAGTAAAACATTATGTAACACAAATAGAGGATAATCCTTATGGAACAAAGAACAGTAAAAATCGGTAATTTTGAAATTGGTAATCGTCTTCCTTTTTCTTTGTTGGCAGGTCCGTGCCAAATTGAAAGCCGTCAACATGCAATTGATATCGCAGGTGCAATGATTGAAATTACCAAAGAATTGGGAATTAATTACATCTTTAAGGCATCTTTTGACAAAGCCAATCGCACCTCTATCAATGGAGCCCGCGGTGTTGGTCTTGAAGAGGGAATGCGTACTTTTGATGAAATCAAAAAATTGTATAATAATATTCCGATTGTAACTGATGTTCATGAAGCCGACCAATGCGAAGAAGTTGCCAAACATGTTGATATGTTGCAAATTCCCGCTTTTCTGTGTCGCCAGACAGATTTGGTTGTGGCTGCCGCTAAAACAGGAAAAGTTGTTAATGTCAAAAAAGGTCAGTTTTTGGCCCCTTGGGACGTTGATAATATTGTAAAAAAGGTAACAGACAGCGGTAACGAAAATGTTTGTATTACCGAACGAGGCACAAGTTTTGGGTATAACACGCTTGTTGTTGATATGCGTGGTTTTCCGCAAATAGTAAAAAATACGGGATGTCCGGTTATTTTTGATGCCACTCACTCAGTTCAACAACCGGGCGGAAAGGGGGCTTCAACAGGTGGGCAGAGAGAATTTGCTCCTGTTTTGGCTCGCGCTGCTGTTTCTGTCGGTGTGGCAGCTATCTTTATGGAAACACACGAAAATCCGGATAAAGCTTTATCTGACGGTCCAAATACAATTCCTCTGCACGAGATGAAACGTGTTCTGAGCGAATTAAAAGCCTATGATGAAATCACAAAAAACATTGTAAAGCCTTATTAAGGAAATGAAATTTACAGATAAAGGCTATATCATCAATCTGCGCAAATACGGTGAGAGTTCGTTAATTCTCACCGTATTAACGCAAGAACACGGCAAAGTTGTCGGCTTTGTCAAACATTGCCTGAACAAAAAGAATTTAGCTGTGTTTCAGTTGGGAAATCTGATTGCCGTTGATGTTTATTCACGTCTTGATGAAAACATGCCATCTCTTAAAGTTGAATTGATTGAGCCGACAGCCGTCAATTTTATGAATGACGGGGCAAGGTTAGAAGCTTTAGCATCTTTTTGTGCGTTATCAAACATCTGTTTGCCCGAGCTTGAAAATCTGGAAAATTTTTATAGGTATGCAGATAATTTTTTTAATCTGATACTTGAAGAGAATTGGATAACTTATTATGCTTACTATGAATTTTATTTTTTAGATTTTCTTGGGGTGGGGCTGGATTTAAGCGAGTGTTCGGCAACCGGAACGACCGAAAATTTGGCTTATGTATCGCCCAAAACCGGAAAAGCTGTTTGTGCTGAAGCCGGAGAACCTTATAAAAACCGTCTTTATAAATATCCTCACTTCATATTGGAGAATAATTATCATCCACAAGCGGAGGATTTGGCTGATTTGTTGAAAATGACGGCTTTTTTCCTCAATAAAAACTTTTTTAATCCGCACAACTTGAAATTTCCGCAAAGTCGTGCTAACTTGGCGGAAATTATAAATAATCTGACGTCTAAAATGGAATAATCATGGTCGAAACCAACGAAAAAATCAAAAACGTAGCCCTTGCCGAAGAATTAAGCTCTCGTTATCTGTCCTATGCAATGTCAACCATTGTTGATCGTGCTTTGCCGGATGTTCGTGACGGCTTAAAACCCGTGCATCGTCGTTTGTTGTTTGCAATGCGCCAGCTTCATCTTGACCCCAAATCAGGGTTTAAGAAATGTGCACGTGTTGTTGGTGATGTTATCGGTAAATATCACCCGCATGGTGACAGTGCTGTTTATGGGGCAATGTGTCGTTTGGCGCAAGATTTTTCGGTGCGTTATCCGTTGGTGGACGGGCAGGGAAACTTTGGTAATATTGACGGTGACAGCCCTGCAGCCATGCGTTATACTGAAGCTCGTTTGACAGAGTTTGCCATTGCGTTGATGGATGGCTTGAATGATGACGCTGTTGATTTCAGAGATACCTATGATGGTGAGGAATGTGAACCGGTTGTCATGCCGGGAGCTGTTCCAAACTTGTTGTGTAACGGTTCTGCCGGTATTGCTGTTGGTATGGCGACAAATATTCCGCCGCACAACCTGTCGGAAGTTTGTGACGCATTGTTGCTTTTGATTGATAATCCCGAGGCTACGATTGAAGCTTTGGTTCGCAAAATCAAAGGACCTGATTTTCCGACAGGCGGCATTATTGTTGACAAATTCCAAACTATTTTAGATGCCTATACACAAGGTCGCGGCAATTTCCGCATGCGTGCCAAATGGGAAAAAGAAGATTTAGGACAGGGACAATATCAGATTGTTGTGACCGAAATACCTTATCAGGTGGTTAAGTCAAAACTGATTGAACGAATTGCTCTGTTGTTGCAAGATAAGAAAATTCCGCTGTTGAGTGATGTCCGTGATGAATCATCACACGATATCCGCATTGTTCTTGAACCTAAGAGCCGCAATGTTGATGCCAATATGCTGATGGAATTGCTGTTTAAGCAAACAGAATTGGAAAGCCGTTTTAATATGAATATGAACGTGCTGGATTCTGACAATGTTCCTCGGGTAATGAGCATCAAAGAAGTTTTGCACGAGTTTTTGCAGCATCGTCAAAAGGTATTACTGCGTCGTTCTAATTATCGTCTGCAAAAAATCAACAATCGTCTGGAAATCTTGTCCGGTTATTTGATTGCATACCTCAATCTGGACGAGATTATTCGGATTATCCGTGAAGAAGATGAGCCAAAAGCTGTGATGATGAAAGCATTTTCGCTGACGGAAAATCAGGCGGAAGCTATCTTGAACATGAAGTTGCGCAGCCTTCGCAAATTGGAAGAAACCGAAATCAGAAGCGAGTTTGATAATCTGACGGCGGAGAAAGGCGGCTTGGAAGTTTTGTTGGCAGATGAAAAACTGCAATGGCAAAGAATTTCTGAAGAAATCAAAGCAATGAAAGAAAAATTTGGTAAGAAAACAGCTTTAGGTCGTCGTCGTACTGAGTTTGCCGAAGTGGCTGATGATATCGAAATTTCTATGGAAGCCTTGGTTGAAAAAGAACCTATTACCATCATCTTGTCACAAAAAGGATGGATTAGATGTGTCAAAGGTCATACAGCGCTGAACGAAGAATTTAAGTTTAAGGATGATGATTCGTTATTAATGGCTATTCATGCTCAAACAACCGATAAAATTATCCTGTTTGACACCTCAGGAAAGTTCTTCAATATCAACGGTAGCGATATTCCGAGCGGTCGCGGTTTCGGACAACCCTTGCGTCTGATGGTTGATTTGGGCAATAATGATAATATTTGCGATATGTTTGTTTTTGAGCCGAAAACCAGTTATCTGATTGCCTCTGACAGCGGACATGGTTTTGTGATTGATGAGAATCATCTCATTGCCCAAACACGCAATGGACGTAAAATTATGAACTTGGCTGATGGTGAAAAAGCCGTGTTCTGTAAAAAAATTACAGGTGACATGGTTGCCATTATTGGTGATAACCGCAAGCTTTTGGTCTTTAAGGTAGAAGAAATCCCGACCATGGCGCGTGGTCGCGGTGTGGCTCTGCAAAAATATAAAGACGGTGGCATGGCCGATATCCAAATTTTCAAAGAGTCTGAAGGCTTTACATATAATCGTGCCGGTGGAACCAAAACAGAAACAGATTTGCTGTCTTGGCTGGGACATCGTGCTCAGGTTGGTAAATTGGCTCCGTTTGGTTTCCCGAAGAGTAACAAGTTTTTGAAAGACTGATGGCTGAGATTTTATATGAATATATCAGACAGGGGGCGTATGTTAAGGTAACGGCAATAGAACCTGAAACCAAGACAGAGGCTAGTGTTGTCGTTCCGGCTACACTATCGCAGGAACAAATGCAGATTCACGCCTTGCAAAAATTGCGGTATGTTTTGAAAAAATTAGAAGATGAAGCATAGGAGGGAACCTTGTTAAGCGATATTGAAATTTCTCAGCAAAATGAACTCTCTCCGATAACAGAGATAGCAGCATCAATCGGTTTGACCGAAGATGATATTGAACTGTATGGCAAATATAAGGCTAAAATCAGCTATAAAAAACTGCAAGAAATTGCGGCTTCAGAAACAAAAGAAGGTAAACTTATTCTTGTAACCGCAATAACTCCAACACCGGCCGGAGAAGGAAAATCAACCGTTTCTATAGGTTTGGGAGATGCACTGCACCGTTTAGGAAAAAAGGTTATGATTGCCCTGCGAGAACCATCGTTGGGTCCGTGTTTTGGGCGCAAAGGCGGAGCAACCGGCGGCGGTTATTCTCAAGTCGTACCGATGGAAGACATTAATCTCCATTTCACCGGTGATATTCATGCTATTTCTATTGCCAACAATTTGCTGGCATCTTTGTTGGACAACCATATTTATCAAGGAAATGGTTTGAATATCGACCCGCAGACAATAACATGGCGTCGTTGTGTCGATTTGAATGACCGTGTTTTACGAGAAATCACAATAGGACAGGGACGCAAGATAAACGGAATTGAACGTCTGGACGGTTTTGATATCACTGTCGCCAGCGAAATTATGGCAATCTTATGCCTGGCTCGGAATATTAAAGAATTAAAAGAGATGTTGGGCGAAATTGTTGTCGCTCAAACATTTGACGGTAAATTTGTTAAAGTGTCAGACTTAGGCTGTGTCGGAGCTTTGGCTGCTGTTTTGAAAGATGCTATCAAACCAAATCTGGTACAAACTCTGGAAAAAACACCAGCCTTGGTACATGGCGGTCCATTTGCCAATATTGCACATGGGTGTAATAGCTTGATAGCGACAAAAACAGCTTTAAAACTGGCTGATTATGTTGT
>CAYLIN010000098.1:0-4963 GCA_964383725.1 uncultured Azospirillaceae bacterium
GATAAAGTACGCAATGGTCCGGCCGGCTTTTCCCGGATGTTGTTTCCTTCAAAATTTGCTCCGAAAGAGCCTCTGCCACAAATCAATTTAACAAAAAACAGTTTTTCTGAAAAACCAGATAATTTTGCATTTTATTGGCTTGGACATTCCAGTGTTATTTTAGAACTCGATGGAAAGCGCCTTATTTTTGACCCTGTTTTGGGTAATGCCGCTCCTATTCCTGTTGCAGTTCCTCGTTACAATTCCGCCCTGATAGATTATGACAATCTGCCAGACATTGATTATGTGATTATCACCCATAATCATTATGACCATTTGGAAAGGAAAAGCATTCAGGCCCTGAAAAACAGCCATTTTATTGTACCACTCGGTGTCGGTGCCGCATTACGCGGTTGGGGCGTAAAGTCTGAAAACATTACCGAACTCGGTTGGGGTGATGTTGTTGACAAAGACGGTTTGACAATTACGGCTGAAACAGCCATGCACTACTCCGGTCGAGCAAAACTAGCCAGCAATGAAACCTTATGGAATTCATATGTCATTAAGAGTCCCAATAAAAGCATCTATTGGGGTGGCGATACGGGATATGGCAAACATTTCAAAGCCATTGGTGCGAAGCATGGTTCTTTTGACCTGACGGCGTTAGAAATCGATGCTTGGAATCCCGGTTGGCCTAACATCCATCTCTTCCCCGAAGAAGCTGTTCAGGCGGCTCAAGACCTCAAAGCCAAACAAATTCTTCCCTTGCACTGGGCCGTGTTTGATTTGGCTTTACACCCATGGCACGAATCGATTGATATGCTGTTGGAAGCTGCTCAAAATACAAATACGGAGGTATTAACGCCGATGATGGGTGAAAAAATTATGCCTGCAGATTCTCAAACAAAGAAATGGTGGTGATCATCAATAATACTTGACAATTTATATACATATATCATATACTACATATAGATTAAATCATGTATGGAGAAGATGATGAAGAAAATTGAAAATGTCAAAGAATTTGTTGAGAAGATTGATGCTTCCAAAAAAGTTAACCCTAAAGATTTGTCCTCTGATCAGGATTTGAGCATTGCAATTATGAACCTGATTTCTATTGAGGAACACTTGGTCTTCTCCGGTGCGAAAACAGGTAAAACATCTTTTTATGACCTGATTCAGGATGTGCGCGAAATGCGTAAAAACCTGATGCAGAAGATTATTCCTGCTTATGAGGGTGAAGTTTGGTGTATTTCTAAGCACCTGTTGTCAGCTGCCATGCGTTTGATGGAAGTCGGCACTAAGCAACAAAGTCTCAAAAACACGAAAGAAGCTTATCAACTCTTCAATCAGGCTTATGATTTATATTGCCTGTTTTGGGGGTTGAATATGAACATGCTGAATATTGAGGATGTCAAATGGATTGAAGATAAGTCTGAAGATATCAAAAAACTATCAACTAAAGCCTCAAAAGCAATGGAAGAAATCTCTGTTCCCGCTGCAGATAATAAATCCGGCGGCGCTTTATCAAAAATGAAAGCCTTTGTTCGCAAAGCCGTTGATTGCTGCATTGAATAACGGAGAATATTTATGAACGCATTAAAAATTTTATTTCTGACTGTGATTTTGAGCTTGAGTCTGAGTGCTTGTGACGGTAATGAACCCCTCCCCAGCAAAATCACTGATAATCAGGTTTATTTCTTTTATCAAACAACATGTCCGCATTGTCATCATGCTATTGATTATATTAATAAAAAATACCCTGATTTGAAAATGGTTTTGGTAAATATCGCCAATCAAGACGGTTTCAAACTATTTGAAAAATGTGCTCGCAAGTTTAACCTGACAGAACATCTCGGTACACCGTTGTTTTGTATGGGGGATAAGTACCTCATGGGATGGTCTCCCACCTATGAAAAACAATTTGATAGCTATGTCCAGCCGTTCTTGAATAAATAGGACTAACACATGGAACAGCAACTACCGTCAGAAATTATGAAACGAGCCGCAAAGGGGATATGTTATATATCCCATCCTTTGCGGTTGCGGATTTTAGAGTTTCTGGATGTTAACGGGGAAGCTTCTGTTTCTGAAATCACCAAGGCTGTCAATGAAGAACAGATGATTGTTTCGCAAAGCTTGAAAAAGCTACGTGACGCCAATTTGGTCAAAACCCAACGACACGGATTGTTTATTCATTACAGTATTGATGAAGAATATCCCGCTAGCATTTTTAGATGTATCCGCAAACTTTACGGCTATATGACAGATAATTTTTATTTTTTGGCTGACAGTTATAAAGCCATTTTGCCTTTAGATTATACAATGATGGTTGCTAATCGCATTAAGCTTTTTGCCAACTATGATAAAATGCGCATTTTAGAATTTTTGCTCATTAATGGTGAGAGTAATGTTTCAGACATCATCTCCGGAATTGATGGTGAACAACTCAAAGTATCACAATATCTAAAGCGTCTTAAAGATGACGGATTTGTTGTCAGCCGCCGTGACGGACGCTTTATTTATTATACCATAACCAAAGGTGTCCACTATACGGCACTTCAGTGTATTCATCATCGTTACGACTCGTTACAAAATAAAGATGATTTTTAATTTTTTCATTTCCTTAAATAAAATATTAACCTTTTGACTATAGTTTAGCAATGAATTTATTTGAACTTTTATTTTATTGAGGGACGTCATGAAGAACTACAACGAAAACGATATTCGCACAGCTGCTTACTTTAACTGGTTGAACTCTGGTTGCCAAGCTGGTAACGACTTGCAAAACTGGAACAATGCTTTGTTGCAATTGTCTGGCAAAATGGCTAACAAAAGCAGCAGCATTTCCTGCAAAGCTAAGACTGTTGCAAAAAAATCAACAACAGTTAAAGCTACAGCTGCTAAGAAAACAGTTGCTAAAAAAACAACTACTTCTAAAAAGAAATAGTCGTTATTGAGTTTCAAAAAAGCCCGCAATTGCGGGCTTTTTTTTATTTTAATTGTTGCCGTCTTTGATTTAAGGCCTCGCGGGCTGCATTGAATTCCGGTGTATCGGTCTGATTATTTTTCTTACCATCACGAATAATTTTACGCTGTCCTTCAAGCTTTTCACGCATAGCGTTTTCTTCCGGACTTATACCACTGTAACTTCCCGTTTTCTCTTTATCCTGAACCATTCGTTTGAGCAATTTAACCTTATGCCCCATCAGACGATTTCTGGTTTCTGTCTCTAATCCTTTCATACTTTCGATTTCAGGCAAAGTTTTTATATCAACATTATTTTCCAGACATGCCAGCAATAAACGAGCTTTGAACTCAGGTGATTTGATATTACCGAAGGTAATTGTCTTCCCCTGCTCTTTTGCTGCTAAAACAAGCTTATTAAAGTCCTCATAATTAGGAATTTTATGTTTATCGTCTTTATCTTTAGCGGCCAATGTGACGTGATGTTGCGGGGTTGCCGTAATTTCAAGTTTTTCACCGTTTGTCCGCAAAAGAGAAGCTTTATAATAGGCAGAATCTTTATCTTCCTGATAGGTTGCTTTTTCTTTAGCGGCTTCGCGCTGATAAAATTTTCGCCACGGTTGTTTAAAGTCATCATTAACTGGTGTTTTTTTAGGTGACGTTTCTGGCTCTTCAATATGCTCATCCGCAACGATTTTTTCTTTTGGCATTGTTGGCTCTTTAGGTTCATCCTTTTTCTCTTTTGGTGCCGGTTGAGCTTTTTCCTTTTCCAGATTGACGACAAAATCCTCATTAGCCTCAGTATCTTTCGGCTGTTGAACCGGTTGAGTTTTTTCTTCCTGTATAACAGGCGTATTTTGTTGCGGAAGCCGTGAAAAATCAATCGGAACATAGCCGTCGCTTAATTTTTTGATTGTATTATAATAATCCGGATATTTTTCTTTGCTCTCCTGAACATAAACCGCGGCAACGTCATCCCATTTCTGCCGTTCCGGTGTTCCTTTTTCCGGAATCATATTTCTGAAAAAACTTTTTTCAAATTTATCCAAATCTGTTCCGCAATAATACTCACCCAAAGCCTCTGCATATAGTTTATGAGCGCAATAATGTCTTAAAACCTGGGTGCTTTTATCCTTCCAAAGTGAAGCATATGGTGATGAGAGAGAGGGAAAATAAAATAAATCACCTTCATTTTTTAACAAACCTAATTCAAATGCTTTTTTCTGAGCCAAAGGATAAGCATCACATTTTCCACGTGCACCATTATTGGTATTCACCCCTGACATTCCATTGAAACTCTTTATCCCTAAAGGACCAATACCTATTCCATACATGGGATAATCATTAAACTCTCTTCCCGGAACAAACCGTCCATAAACGCTTCTTTGAAAACGATGCTCTTCTTTAACTTGATTGGTATATGATGGAGGTTCTGCAACATCTTTACCAAAACGCTGCTGCACTTCTTTAGCTATCCGGACAATATCGGCATAACTACCGATATAGACCGTCATTCCCTTACCGTTTTCTCCACCATGAGCAATTTTATGTTCAATCCCCATGTCAAATAAAAACTCGGAAACAGCCTTTGTTACCGGATGATTGCGATTGGGAACAACATCAAGATGAAATTTCCATCCATTGTTACCACTCCAACCATTTTTACCTCTGGAAGGCAAACCAGCCTTCCAACTTGACCAACTTTCTTCTTTTAAGCCGCTTCTGATTTCATGCACTGAAAAGCGATCCATATTTTCCTTTTTATAACGTTGAGCGATTTTATTTTGTATATCTCTCAGAAGTTTTCTTTCTTCACGCTTGACCTCTATCCCTTCTAATGAAGCTTCTAAATCAACCAATTCTTTAATTGGCATATTTTCAAAATCTGTTTGAGTTAAAATATCGGAAAGTTTGGACATGTTTGAGCTCCATAGAATGTTTTTCTATGCTTAGATTAGCAGAAAATTGCCCTAAAAACAAGTCAAATCGCTTGACGACGACGTTTTTTGCCAAACCA
>CAYLIN010000099.1:0-4931 GCA_964383725.1 uncultured Azospirillaceae bacterium
CCCATTTCAATAGCGTTATCGGCGGATTTCGGTTCACGATAACCCCAACCGTCCAAAATCATTAACAATACAGGTTTTTGTGTCATTGTTTTTTCCTTTATTAATTCAAATTGTGTTCATTATATATAATAAAAAACTTTAGAAAAGCACTATTTCAAAATTTTAGGCTGTAATTATTCCATTACTTTTTTCCAAATTTCTGCCGGAAGATTGCTGCCGGAAATGCCCTTCATCGGGCTGTCATTATCATTTCCGACCCAGACAGCGGCAACCAGTTTATCTGTGAAGCCGACAAACCAAGCATCACGATTGCCTTGCGATGTTCCTGTTTTTCCTGCGGCGAACCCGGGAATTTGAGCACGTTTTCCTGTGCCGTAATTAATGACATTAGCCAGCATTTTAGTAAGTTTTTCAACCGATTCTCTATCCAAAATGCGAATAGGATCATCGTGTCCGCGCTGATATAGTTGATACCCGTCGCGAGTGTAGATTTCCTTAATAGCATGCGGCCATGATGCAAATCCGCCGTTAGCAATGGTTGAATAAGCCGTGGCCATATCAATGACTTTCACTTCAAAAGTTCCCAAAGGCAAAGACGGTGTATTTTGAATAGGAGTTGTAATACCCATTTTTTGAGCATTTTTAACAATATGATTTCCCGGAAGCTTTTGGGCAAGATTGATCGTTGCCAGATTTAACGATTTAATCAGAGCGTATTCCAAAGAAACTTCACCATAATATTTCTTGTCGGCATTTTCCGGTTTCCATCCTTTAATAGAGAAAGGTTCATCCAGAATTTTATCTTCCCTGTCAAAGCCTCGTTGCAAAGCGGTTAGAAAAACAAAGGGCTTAAATGCGGATCCCGGTTGTCGCAAAGCTTGAATGGCTCGGTTAAATTGGCTTTTGTTATAATTGACGCCGCCGACCATGGCTTTGACGGCACCTTGATAATCCATAACCACAATCGCGCCTTGAGAAACATTTTTATGTTTATTGGCAGTGATTGTTTGTTCCAATATACGAGCGGCTTTTTCTTGCAAATCCTGATTTAGGGTTGTCATGACATAGATGTCGTTATCTCGTTCACCGACATAGTCGTTAACTTCATTATAAACCCAATCAGCAAAATAGTTGGCATTTTCAACCTTGTCGCTTTTTTCAGCACCTAACGGCATATTAAGAGCCTCTTTTCGTTCTGCTTCAGTAATGGCTTTGGTTTCAATCATTGTTTTGAGAACGACTTTGGCTCGGTCAACAGCGCGTCGTTTTGAGGCTATAGGATTGTAGCGGGAAGGCGCTTTGAGCATGCCGGCAATAACGGCGGCTTCCAGCAAGTTTAGGTCACGGGAAGATTTTTGAAAATATTTCTGGCTGGCAGCCTCAATACCATAAGTTCCTGTTCCCAGATAAACACGATTAAGGTAGAGTGTTAAAATCTGCTCTTTGCTGAATTTGTTTTCCAACCAAAAGGCAAGAAGAAGTTCTTGGGTTTTACGTTTAATGTTTTTTTTGCTGGTTAAAAAAAGGTTTTTTGCCACTTGTTGCGTGATAGTACTGCCACCTTGCACATAACGCCCTGCAAAAAGGTTAGCGACCATCGCGCGGGTAAATGAAATAATATCAAAGCCGGGATGGTCATAAAAACGACGATCTTCGGTAGATGTGATGGCATCAACAACATATTGCGGCAATTCTTCCGAGCGAATAACCTCTGAATACACTGTTCCAAAACTTTTAATTTCATTACCGTTTTCAGCAATAATCGTTGTTGATGGTTGGCGTGTGCGTGATATTGCGGCTTCCATATCAGGCAAGGTTGTGTAACAGTAGGCGAGATAAATTAAAAAAGTTATCACCAGAAGCGCAAATAATTTTAGGAGTCGCAAGCGATTCTTAAGCTTTTGTTTTGACTCTCTTTTTTTTGTTTTTTTCTTCTTTTTCTGAACCTTAGTCGTCTTTTTCATTTTTTTAGTCCTTGCTTGGAGTCGCAAAGTGTTTTAAAAGTTGTTTATTCAATAACATAAAGAAGTTAAGGAAGGTTTTATGAGCAAGGTTTCTATATCGGTTTCTGAAGATTTGAAACAAAAAATCAACGCTATTGCCGTCAAAAGCGGAAAAAGTTTTGATGAATGTATTGCTCTGGCGCTTCGTGACTACGTTGATAATTATGAAGATGTTTATAAGACGGATTTATGTTCCGTCAGTCAACTTGAGCGTTCTTTCTTTTTATCTATTGGCGAATAAAATTTTTCGGTTATATTGATAGGTGTTGTTCATAAATTGGGAGCTGTTTAATGCCTCAAAAAGTTTGTCTTATTGATGGGTCTGGTTATATTTTTCGAGCTTTTTACGGGCTTCCGCCGTTGACGGCGCCGGATGGCACGCCGGTTAATGCTGTTTTCGGCTTTACCAATATGTTTATGAAACTGACATCAAACATTCCGTGCGATTATTGTCTGGTTTTGTTTGATGCCAAACGCCAAAATTTCCGTAATGATATTTTTCCTGATTATAAAGGAACGCGAAAAGAAACACCCGAAGATTTGATTCCACAGTTTTCAATTATTCGTAACGCTGTTGAGGCTCTTAATTTGAATTATCTTGAAATGGAAGGTTATGAGGCCGATGATTTGATCGCAACCTATACTCAAAAAGCGCTTGCCGAAGGATTGGAAGTGACGGTTGTGTCCGGTGATAAAGATTTAATGCAGCTTATCCGTCCCGGTGTTACATTTTATGACCCGATGAAAGACAAATTTTTTACACCTGAAGACGTGCATGAAAAATTCGGTGTTTATCCTGATAAGGTAGTTGATGTTCAAGCTTTGTCCGGTGATAGTATTGATAATGTTCCTGGCGTCCCTGGTATCGGACCGAAAACAGCGGCTCAGCTGATTAATGAATACGGGTCTTTAGAAAGTGTTTTGGAACACGCTTCAGAAATCAAACAAGCCAAAAGGCGAGAAACAATTATTGAAAATGCTGAGAATGCCCGCATTTCACTCAAGCTGGTGACTCTGAAAAATGATGTACCGGTTGAAAAGCCGATTTCAGATTTCCATTGTCGAGCTCCTCAAAAAGAAGTTTTAGATAAATTTGTACAAACTTACGGCTTTTATTCTTTACGTAACAGGATAGATAAATGGCTGGTTGAACGCTGTTCTAAGGTTGCGGAAATGTCTGAAAATAACACTGTATTTAAAATGGCTGAGGTTATAAAAGACTATGAACTTGTGCAAACCGAAGCCAAACTCAAAAAATGGGTTGATTTAATTACACAGCACCGCAAATTTTCTTTAAGTGTGATGACAACGGGTCTGGACCCTGTTTTTAATGATATGGTCGGGTTGTCACTATCCGTTGCTGCTGGGCAGGCATGTTATATTCCTATCAGTCATAGTAAAGATGAAAAAAATCTAGACTTGTTTGCGGAACATAAAGCTGTTGCTCAGTTGCCGATAGAAGTGTTGAAGCGCTATTTGAATCCGTTGCTATCCAGCCGTTCTATTCTCAAAATCGGACATAATATTAAGTCGGCAATGCACTTTTTGCATAAATCACTAGCGGTGGATGATGTTTTTCCGATAGAAGACATCAGTGTTTTATCGTATGATTTAGACAGTTCCGAGCATGGGCATTCTATTGAGGATTTAGCAGGTTTGTTGCTGGATTTACACCCCATGCACTTTGAAGATGTTATCGGAAGCGGCAAAAATAAAATCCCGCTGGAAAACGTTGATATAAATTTGGCGCTGGAGTACATGGCGCAACGAGCGGATTTTATCTTGCGATTGTATGAACAATTAAAATCGCGGTTAATTGCTGAGCAAAAAGCCGCTGTTTATGAAAATTTTGATCGCCCGTTGATTTCCACGCTTTATGCTATGGAGCAGCGCGGCATTATGGTAAATGCTCAATCTTTGCGGGAATTGAGCGGCTATTTTGATGAACGGATACGTGCTGCCGAACAAGAAATTTTCAAATTGGCGGGTGAAGAGTTTAACGTTGGTTCTCCTAAACAAATTGGTGAAATTTTGTTTGGAAAATTGGGATATAAAGGCAAAAAAACAGCTTCCGGTGCATGGCAAACCGGAGCGGATGTTCTTGAACAGCTGGCAGAAGAAGAGGGTGTTGAGCTGGCGGCGAAAATTCTGGAGTGGCGAGAGTTTAGCAAGCTGAAATCAACATATACAGACTCTTTATTTGCATTAATGGATAAAGAAAATCGCGTTCATACGACGTATAGTCAGATTGTGGCAAATACCGGCCGCTTAGCATCCAATAATCCGAATTTGCAAAATATCCCTATTCGTAGTGAAGAAGGTCGTAAAATCCGCAGTTGTTTTGTTGCCAGACCGGGTTTTAAGATTATTTCTTCCGATTATTCGCAAGTGGAATTACGATTATTGGCCTCTGTTGCTGATGTTAAGCGTCTGCAACAAGCCTTTGCCGATGGTGTTGATGTCCATGCCGCAACGGCGTCACATGTTTTCGGCGTGCCGTTGGATAAGGTTGATGCTAATCTGCGTCGTCATGCTAAAGCGATAAATTTTGGTATTGTTTACGGAATTTCGCAATACGGATTAGCCCGTAACATAGGAACATCTGCGGCTGAAGCCAAAGCTTATATCGATGCTTATTTTGCTCAAATGCCTGAGATTAAAACCTACATGGATGAAACAATCGCTTTTGCGCATAAACACGGCTATGTTGTCACGCCGTTTGGGCGCAAATGTTCGGTGTTTGGAATTAATGATAAGAACAAGCGGATTGTGTCAAACGCCGAGCGTGCGGCGATAAATGCGCCGATTCAGGGTGGTGCGGCCGATATCATCAAATTAGCAATGAATAAGGTCGAAAAAGAATTATCAACCCGTGGCTTTAAAACACAAATGTTGCTTCAAGTCCACGATGAATTGGTCTTTGAAGCG
>CAYLIN010000100.1:0-4881 GCA_964383725.1 uncultured Azospirillaceae bacterium
ATCCGTTGATTTCTGATATTAAACAAATGTATCTGAATGCGTATTACGGAAAATAGTTATTTACGAGCTTGAAAGGAAAGGGCTGTCTGATATGACAGCCCTTTTTTGTCAACCGCCGCTTTTTATTTGTTAGTATTTGGCGTTTTAAAGTTGTTTCTCTACTCTCTGCATAATAATAAAAAAACAGAGTAGTTAATAAAAAGGGGGCGACCGTGTCAAATCCTAAGTTTAAAAAGATGTTTAAGCAGAGCAAGTTGGTATATGGAGAGTTACATCCGTATACGTTGTTGTTGCATATTTGTACTAATCCATTATTGAGTCCGTATATTTGTGTTCGATATCCATTTATTTTGATTAAATTTTTGGGGTATTGGCTTTTTTCTTTTTATCAAAAATTATGTGCAGATTTGAAATTGCAATTGTTTTGTCGTAAATATTCGGGGAAGCCTGTCTCTGAGTTTGTTAGGCCTTTGGCTTTATATTTGCCACAATATCATCATGTTCCGGAAAATGATGAATGGTGGGGAGAGGGATTTACTGAGTGGACAAATGTAAGAAAAGCTCAGCCTTTGTTTGCGGGGCATTATCAACCTCATGTTCCGCATCGTGATATCGGATATTATGATTTGTCAGATGTTGAGGTTATGCGTAAACAAGCAATGATGGCTAAGCAATATGGTATTTATGGTTTTTGTTTTTATTATTATCATTTTGCAGATGGAAAGCGGTTGTTGGAAAAACCTATTAATAATTGGCTTCGGGCTTCGGATATTGATTTTCCTTTTTGTTTTTGTTGGGCTAATGAAAATTGGACAAGAGCTTGGGATGGGGGAGATAAGGAAGTTATTATGCCGCAAGATTATCATGAAGATAATATGTTACGTATGCTTACTGATATGATTCCTGCTTTTGAAGATTGTCGTTATATTAAAGTTGAGGGAAAACCACTTTTGTTTGTATATCGAGCGGAGATTGTTCCTCAAATTAAAGCTCTAACAGATAAATGGCGTTCTTTATTACAAGGGCATGGATTTGATGGTTTGTATTTGGTTTCAATGCAAAATTTTAAGCAAAATAATCCGTATTCTATGGGGTTTGATGCGGCTGCGGAATTTGCACCGCAGAAGTGTCAACTGGCTTTTCGAGCATCTTCTCCATTGTCATTGAGGGATATTATATCAAATGATATTTCTTTTTTGACAATGTCCAACGTGTTGCAAGCTATGAAAACTTTTGTTCGAAAAGGATATCCTTTGATTAAATGTATTTGTCCTGCGTGGGATAATTCACCTCGCAGGGGTGAAAATGGAGCTAGAATTGTCTTGGAAGCATCACCTAAAATGTTTGATAAGTTTATGCGACAAGCGGTTAAAGATATTCTAGTCAATGAATGTCCTGTAGAGGGTTTATTGTTGATTAATGCTTGGAATGAATGGGGGGAAGGAGCACATTTGGAACCAGATGAGAAGTATGGATATCAAAATCTTGAGGTGGTTAGAGATGTCTTGAAGTTAAAAATTTCGGATATTGACAGATAATAGGTTGGAAAAAGAAAAGAGCTGTTTGATGTGACAGCCCTTTTCTTTATGGGTGCAAGAGAGTTTGAAGCATGTTGTGAATAGCAAATTGACTTAGACTGCCTGCTGTTTCCCATAATTGAGTTGAAAAATAGTCGTGAGGATGATGGTCCAACATATAAAAGTCAGTTGTATTAAGACCTCGTAACCGCAAGGGGGAATTGTAATAACTATATCCGGTCCATGGGTTAACATTATAACTGTATTCATATTCATCGTAATAGGATACACATGAACAAAGCATAAAGACCAAAACTATCATCCATCGTTTTTTCATTTTTTATTCCATCAAAAAATATTTATGCTCTTTCTCTGATAACTCTAGTTGGTGTTTGTTTATTTTTTGATGGCTTTTGTGGAATTTCCTTTTTGATGCGTTCGTGTAATTCTTTTATTTTTTGAAGTTGCGGGTTATGATCTTCTCTTCCGTTCATTAAATCAGAAGAATATAAGAAACAGCCGGAAGTGCAGACGAGATATTTTCTTGGATTTTGTTGTTGTTTCTCGTTTAGCGAAGCTAAAAGATAGTGTGCACTTTCTCCTGCGTGTTGCATTTTATGAATGTCAAATCCATTTTTTTGATACATGATCATCAAACCAAAGTTTTCAAGATTATTTTTATCAGCCGGATTTTCACTTTCCATAGCGGCAGATAGACGTTCCCAGTGATGGATTTCTATTTTGAAAGGTTTAGAATTTATGCCTTGTACGTAGTTCGGATTAAGCGATTTGTTTTCACACAGACTGTCTGCCCATGCGTCTATAAAGTCTGGAGACATGCCGTTGTTAGTGAAATCTTCAGCGAGTTTGTTATACAGGCTTTCAGCTTTGCTGGTGAAGATATTTAATCCAGAAATAGTTCCCCATTCTTGACTATCTTTTACTTCTTCCGGAGTTGCAAAGTTTTTTAACCAAATATCAGTCTTTTTCTGATTTGATAGTCTTGAGGCACCACCAATTTTTAGAAGTAGGCCAAATTTGTTGGCAAATTCCTGATAAGGACTGTTTCCTACATCTGCTGAAATCGTTTGAAATTCAATATCTTTCAGTTCTCCATCTTTTTGCATGATATGTGCGATATCTGCCGTATTGAATTGGTATGCTTCTTCAGGAGGAATACCCATTTGAGCCATTCTGGAGGCGATAATCGGAGCTATTTTGTGAATATTGCCACTATCATTAACAGCGTGAAATATCGGGCACAGAGGCTCATGTTTTTCGTTTTCTCCAAAGAAATCATAATCTTGAGGAGAATAGTTTTTTGATGTTTGTCTTCTTTTTTTGAATGCCCGATAAGCTGGAGATAAGGCTTGTTCCTTTAGGCTTTTGTTTGCGTCGATCGGAGCGTAGAATTTTCCGGTTGCGACACAACGTAACATTTTGGTTGTTTGTGCGTTGGGTTGATTATCTTTAGAGATAATGTCGGAGAAAAAAAGTTTGTGGACGTGGTCAAATTTTTCTTTTGAAAGTTCGCCTTCTTCTACTTTTTTGTGTAGAAGTTCCATTGTTTCAAGTCTGACATCATCATCTCGTAAAAGAGCTTGGGGTTGTGCAGAAAGGTAGTTTTTTATATCATCGTTTGCAGCCGCACAGACATATTGTCTCCGAATGACGTTGTTATATTTTTTTAGGAGTTCATCGTATTGACCGCAATCTAAATATCGTTTTTCTTTTTCGTTGATTATTTTGGACAGAATATTCCATTTTTGTTGGTGGGTAAGGGTTTGCGGATTATTTAATGCTTTTTCAAGAAGCTCTGTTCTACTGAGGCGAGCGCTTGTTATGTCGTGCCGAAATCGGGGCGAAGTAACCATTCTTCTGGTTTGTTCGGGTGCATCTTTCGTATGTGTAGGGCGGATAAAACCTGAGGAGGTTGTCGGTTCCGGATTATGTCTATCGCCAATTCTGGGACGTCGTTTGCGGATGGTGGTGGCGTTTTTTTCTTCCATTGTTTTACCTTTCTAAACATCTCTCTATTCTTATATTGTCTACAATCAGGGCGTGTTTGTCAAATTAATTTTTGCAAAAAAACTGAGAAAATAGTGTTGACATAAAGCATTTTTTGTGGTATTTTTTTGTCTAGAATAAATATTATAATTATGTATGGAAAAAATAAATTTTTTTGAATTGGCTTTTTTTGCTCGCCACTTCAACATGGATGTTAATCGCCTTTCATGGTGTATCCTCGAAATTCAGCGTGATGGTTTTGTTGAATATCTTTTAGGTATTCGGCAGGATGGTTCAAAAATCGTTATCAGCGTAGAAGAGTGTTGTTTGCGCCGCCTTAAGAGAGGTCGCATAGTTGCTCATGAGGCGCTTTTAACGAAAAAGAATAAAAGCTGTTTTTCGTTAAAGACGGCGAAGTTGATAAATGGCCAAAAGAGAGAAATTCTCTTTACACGGCGGAATCTTGAAGATTTGTACCGCGACAAATGGTATGATGAGAGCTTGGAGCCGGTGAATTCCCGCTCCTCTCATTAGGCTGGTTATCACTCGCACCCGTATGGGTGCTTTTTTTTATGGCTGGAAATATCTTGTATTCTACGAACTGGCTTTATTGATTTTGATTAATAAAATTGGTAAGATTTAGTATTTCCTTTGTTTGGTAATCAATGCTATTTAATCAAAGTATTCTTATGCTTAGGAAGTAAGTTCTCCGCAACTAAATGATTTTTTAGTTCCAAATTAACAATCTCACATAATTTATCTTCTTGATTGTCATCTAGTATATACAAATTTATTCCAAGTACAGAGCTTAGTTCTTGCGCATATTTGATTTCTTCCTGTTGCATGTGAGTGATTTTATCTAAAGTCCATATAGTATTATCTCTTTCCTCTAGACGTTTAAGGATTATATTCGGATCAGCGGTTTTAATAATCAATGCCTTTGGATTAATTTGTGTCACAGTTTCCTGAGGTATGCGTTCCACATCTCCATCTTTATTTAACAAGGTCAGATGTCCGTCCAGTAAATAGATTTGGTCTTTTTGAATAATTTTTTTGAGATTATACAGTAGTAAAGCTTGAGTATTTGAAATGGAAACGACTTTTTTATCATGAGGATTTTTACTGATTTTATTCCATTTTAATACCTCACTGGCGGTTAAATGATTTATGGGATTTAAAAATTTGGTGCGACTAAGCATAAAGTTTTTTCCAACCCCATGAATACCTCCTATGAGTATTATATTTTTCATTTTTTATTCCTTATTATAATAAAATACCTCGCGAAAGCGAGGTGTTTTTTTGTGGCTGCTTCACCTGGATTCGAACCAAGATTAACGGAGTCAGAGTCCGCTGTCCT
>CAYLIN010000101.1:0-4875 GCA_964383725.1 uncultured Azospirillaceae bacterium
AACAATGGGGACAAATTATTTTCCCCTTATTCTAATCAGATGAAATTTTTTTCTTTTTCAACTCATTCGGCTCGACCAAACCACCGGAGATAACAAACTTAATTCCTTCTTCCACACTCATATCCAACTCGACAGTATCCTTTTTCGGCACAAAAATCAAAAAACCGGAAGTTGGGTTTGGTGTTGTCGGAATAAAAATATTTAACATCTCTTCCTTAAACTGAGCCTTCACCTCGCCCTTAATTTCAGAACTGACAAATCCCAAAATCCAAATTCCTTTTCTTGGATATTCCAACAAAACGACCTTGCTAAAAGCTTGAGTTTTACTTGAAAAAAATGTTTCAAATATTTGTTTTAAAACAGAATATATACTTGAAACTAAAGGCACTTTATAAACAATCCACTCCCCCAAACGTAAGAAAAAGCGCCCCATAAAACCAGCTGCGAACATGCCGACAACAATTAACGCCGCCACCAAAACAATCAATCCCAATCCCGGAATTGTAAACGGCAAATAATTGTCAAGTTGATAGCGAACCGGAATCATTTTGTTCACCAAAACATCGACCCACAAAATAAATTTATAAGCCATATAAAACGTAATTGCCACCGGAGCCGTCACCAAAATACCGGTAAACAAATAAGCGCGAAGCTTCGCTCCCACCTTCATAAAAACGGCTTTTTCCCGTTCAAGCCGAATACGTTTAATATTTTTTGCCCGTTTTTTCACTTTAGAATTTGCCATTTCATAATTCCTTATACTGTCCGCCTGATATCATCAATAATAAATTGTACATTATTGCGTCCCATCCACGTATCTTTACGCAATACACCAACCACGTCAAAAACCTCACCCTTTGAAGTCAATAAAGCCTGTCCGATATCATTGTCAGCACAACGAAAAGCCATTGCTTTAATAGCGCTTCCATGTGCCGAAGTTAACACACAGCGAACATGCCCAGTCCCAACCAATGCAGCTTTTGACACGCGCACTTGCCGCAACATCAGCTTTGGCTCGGCATTTCCGGCCCCAAAAGGCTCCAACTGCGCCAAACAATCTGCAAGCTCAATCGTTGCGCCGGCAGCATCTAAAGAGGCATCGACCTCCAAAACAGGTGTAATCGCCTCGCCGCCGATATGTTCCACCACATATTCCCCGACAAACTTCCGAAAATCTTCAATTCGGTCTTCATTAAGAGAAAAACCGGCGGCCATTGTATGCCCCCCTCCTTTGGTGATAATTCCCTTTTCTTTAGCCGCAATCACCAACGCTCCTAAATCGATTTGAGGAATAGAACGAGCAGAGCCTTTTACCTCATCAGCCTCAACAGACATCACAAATGCAGGAACATTATAGCGCTCTTTTAACTTTCCGGCAACAATACCGATAACCCCCTGATGCCAATCATGCCCATAAACAAACGCAATCGGATACTCCTGCGGGCTTCCTTCCAAAGTTTCAATCGCTGCCAACATAACATAAGATTCTATATCTTTTCGCTGAATATTAAACTCATTGAGTTTTTCGGCCAACAAATCAGCCTGATAATGATTGTTACAGCACAACAGTTTATTTCCGAGATGCGCCTCTCCGACCCGACCACAAGCATTAATTCGCGGGCCTAACACATAACCCAAATGAAAAGCTGTCGGTGCTTCGCTCAAACCTGACTTATCTAAAAGAGCCGTCAAACCGACATTCTGCCTGTTCGCCATAATCTTTAACCCTTGACGAACATAAGCCCTGTTCAAGCCTTTCAAAGGAACGACATCACATACTGTTCCCAAAGCCACCAAATCAAGCCATTGTATTAAATTCGGCTCAGGAGTACCTTGAGTATAAAAATTCTGTTCTCTCAGTTCTCGATTCACGGCAACCACCGCCATAAAAACAACCCCGACAGCAGCCATATAGCGCAAATACGGATAATCATTATCTTCATCCAAACGCTTAGGATTAACAACGGCATAAATTTTCGGCAGTCGGACTTCTGCTTCATGGTGATCCAAAACAACAACATCCATTTTTTGTTCTGCCGCATATTCCAAGACATCAAAAGCCGTTGTGCCGCAATCGACCGTAATTAAAACCTCAGCTCCTTGCGCTTTAAAATCATCGACAGCCTGTTTACTTGGACCATACCCCTCATCACGCTCCGGAATATGAACTTCCGGAACACAGCCGACGGCTTCCAAAAACGAACGCAAAACAGATGTTGAGGTAGCACCATCAACATCATAATCGCCGATAATCGCCACTTTTTGTTTTTTAACCACAGCTTCGGCAATTCTTTTAGCGGCTTTTTCCATATCTTTCATAACAAACGGATTCGGCATGAGTGTCTGAATCTTAGGATCCATAAAAACCGATATTTCATCAAGACCGACACCGCGCGTTACCAAAACCCGAGCAACCAATTCAGGCAAATGATAACGTTGAACAATCGCTTCAACGGCTTTTTCATCCGCTTCCACCACTATCCAAACATTTCCACCAATTGATTTCTCTTGTATCATCTTGTTCTCTTTATAGCAAAAAGTGTGACCTGCACAAACCCAACCGAACAGAGTCACACTTCACGTTAGAAAAAAATTCTGCGTTAGTACGAAATATAAACCTCGGCACGGCGATTCAAACGCTCACCCTCAGGCATAACTTCTTGATAAGCAGGCATGGTGTCAGACAAAGCTTCAACCATAATTTTAGAAGACGGAACTCCGGCTTTTTTCAAAGCATCAGCAACATTCTGCGCCCGTTCAGATGAAATCATAAAGTTTGCCAATTTATGGGTTGCCGCATCTGTATTGCGAGTCCGGCTTGAAGCATAACCATAAACAACAACATTTGCATCATTTGCCTTAACTTCTTTGGCAATTTTTGCAATATTGGCTTTGTAGTCACCGACCAAAACAGCACTTCCGTTTTCAAAATAAAACGTATCTATACGATAACTGACGCTTGGTCCTTTTTGTTCTTCCGGCTTGACCAAAGAAAGAACTTCAGGTTCCGGCTCTGCCGCAACAGCGGGTTTAGAAGCCTCAACAGACTTTTCTTCTTCTCTGACAACAGGTTTAACCTTTGCGGGTTCAACTCTGTCCTCTTCAGGAATTACATCTTCTTTCACAGATTTTTCGTTACTATTTTCCTCCCCTTCATAAGAGGCATTTTCCGTGTCGGCGCTTAATGTTTTGCTTTCACCGGGCAATGTTTTAACAACACGACCGCCTTCACCGACCACCACTTCATCATCATCTTCAATGTCAGGAAAGAGCACATTTGCACATCCGCTCAACAGCAAGATTCCGCCACAAAAGAAACTAATAACACTTAATTTTCTGACAAACAGTAACATAAACTTCATCCTCAAAAAACAATTCTTGATTATTGATATTATATTTGCACGGATAAAACAAGCCCAAAAAACCAGTTTTAAGCAATTAATTATCGTTGATAACCTTCCAATATTTATTTGTAATTATTTGCGGTTATATTATAATACGAAAAAATTAACAAAGGAGAAAACAATATGAGCACAACGGCAGCTCCCACCGCATTGGACGTCGCTGTCTGGTTTCGCAATCATGCCCAAAACAACGGCTGGCTGCTTGAAGCCGAAAAACTGCAACATTTGCTTTTTTTAGCACAAATACACTATATTTTGCTCAATAACGGCACTCTTTTAATGCCCGCCACATTCGTTTGCAATAATACGGGTTTTTCCATTCCGGATATTGCAAAGTTGAATTCTGTGGGACAATTTCCCTCTTTTTCTCCTGCCATAGATGAAAAAACTCAAGTTTTTCTGGAAATCATCTGGAAAAAATATGCACCGATGAGTCTTCGGGAGCTATCAACTCAAATAAAATCTTCTCCGGCATACACCCAAAATTTTCACCCCGGACAAGATTCGCTGACAGATATGAACGCCAGCGCGCCACTCTTCAAATCCGGTCTTGGAAAAAAACACCCACTTGTCCGAGAAGAACACGCCACTCTCGTATCACCGAAACAACCGCAACGTAAAATTTTAATATCGCAAAACGGTCCCGTTGTTGTATCACAATGGCAACCACGCAAACTCAGCAATAAAGAAACTAAGGAGATGTTTAATGCTTAAATTTGCAAAATTATTCATGATGGCCCTTTTGGTTGTCAGTTGTACCAAAGAACCAGAACCCAAACCGACAACACCACTGATTATCAAAACCACCAATGGTGATGCACGTTTCTCGGTTGAAGTTGCAAACACACCGGAAGACTTACAAACCGGCTTGATGTACCGTACCAATCTGGCTTTCAACAGCGGTATGATTTTTAATATTTACCCTGTTCGTCCGACAGCCATGTGGATGAAAAACACCAAAATTCCTTTGGATATGTTGTTTGTGGCACCTGATGGCAGCATCAGTATGATTAAAGAAAATGCTCAACCGATGTCCGAAGAATTGATTATCTCGCGCGACCCTGTCCGTGCCGTTATTGAACTGAACGCCGGACAAGTTCGTCGTAACCAAATCAAAATCGGTGATAAAGTAACCCATGCCCTACTCAACAGCTTGCTGGATACCAAAACACCGGGACCTGAAGCTGAAATAGAAAAAGCAGCTGCTCAACCGACAACACCGGAAACCCCTAAAGCAGATGTTCCTGTTCCGGAATTAAAAATTGAACCTAAAGTAGCTGCGCCGACTGCTGAAGCGCCGAAAGTAGAAGCTCCGAAAGCCCCGCAACCTGTTGCCGCTCCGGCTGAAGCACCAAAACTTCCGGTTCCGGCTCCTGAAACACCTAAACTTCCGGTTCCAGCTCCGACCATGTAAGCAAAAGCCCCTCGTTTGAGGGGCTTTCTTTTATTTACTCATTTTCATCATAAAGCG
>CAYLIN010000102.1:0-4676 GCA_964383725.1 uncultured Azospirillaceae bacterium
GCAAATGTCACCACACCTGTTACCGATAATGAAGGAATTGGGATTGGTTCGATAATAACAAACCACTTCTGTAAGCGAACTGCAGACGCCACACAGGAAACAGCCCCCCCCTTTCCCATTAGTCAGCAGGCCTGCTAAATCATTCCAAAAGAACAAAAAAACAGGGCCAGACACACAACACTGCCAATAAAATCAAAATTTTTCTTCATCAATTGTATTTTACATTGATGATTATATCTTGTCCAGCGACCACATGTATTGCTTTCTATGGCGTGATCCCACCAAATGCGAGAGATAACAATAGAGCTCAATCTTCTCGCGCCACCGTCATACAACAAAATACAGAGATTAATAAGGAATCCGTGTTGGCAATTCATTGGCCATTACAAGAATACTGACCATCCCGTCGCACAATTTACGATACAAGAATCCATAAATACAGGGACCGTACAGGGAATTTAATTCCCCCGAACAGCAAATAATGGGTTATAACATCGTAAAAACACTTGGTAGTTCTCGTCGCCACGTAACATCTCTTTTTACAACACGGGCTGGATTGCCGCCTAAAACAGTCCATTCTTCAGAAAACTTCTTTGTAACAACGGTTTCCGCCCCAACAATTGTATTATTAGGAATTTTTGCATTTTTCAAAAGACGAACGCCGTGGCCCAGCCAGCAATTATCACCTATTACAACATGCCCTGGACCGTTTAATACAGCTCCTGTATTCCTGTCCAAGACAGTGTGGAAATCGGTTGCAACAATACTAATATGCCAACCAATCATGCAATTATCCCCTATTACAACCGAGGCATTTGTTTCGCATAATTCTATATAGCCACCGGTAATCGTGGTCCCTTTGCCCCATTTTAAACACTGGCCCTCTCCGTTTCGCACAAAAACAGATAAATTTGTTATATCTGGACTCTCGTCAAATTCCAAAACGGCATTATTCGCATCGATGATAATTTTAGAACCTGTGAAACACGCTTTATCAGAGATTATTATTTTATTGCCGCTTCCCTTTATTGATATATCCAAGCCAGAAATTTTATAATATTTGGACAAGAGGTGATCCCCTAATGCTGTTCTGATAATAATCTGATTGTTTGGGGCGCGTTTGTATTTTTTTAATATACTGACATTAGTGTTCATGTTAAATCTCGTATAATTAGTTATCTACTGTGCGTCTGTTTTAACATACCGTTTTTAATAACATATTCTGCCGTCAAATTTAATCTATCTAAGAATCCCCTTTCGTGAGATATGACTATAAAAGCCCCAGGATATGAATTCAGCACAGAAATTATGTATTCTTTGGTTTCCAAGTCTATATTATTTGTAATTTCATCTAAAATTAGTAATTTAGGTGGTTTCGCAGCAATTTGCGCCAATGACAATCTTGCCTTTTCACCACCCGACAATGTGCTAACTTTCGCAAAAACCTCCTCGTTTTTACGAAATAAAAAATCATTCAAATGCTTACGAATTGCTTTCTCGTCCATACCGGGATTTTTATCTCGAATAACATCAGCGGCGGTACTTTCAGATCGCAAATTCGTATAATGCTGTTCCAGATATCCGATGTCCGCTCTTTTAGGCAGATACCAATCCCCTGAAGTCTGTACCTGGGGATCGCCCATTAGCGCCTTAATAAATGTCGTTTTGCCTGATGCATTTGGACCACTTAATGCCACTTTGTCTGTCGGAAAAACAGAAAAATATATATTTGAAAGCACAGTATGCACACCATAGCTACATTCCCCAAAAGACACGGAAACGATATTCGTGCCAGATTGGGTATCCGTATTTGATATATCGAATTTCAGTGTATAGTCATCTTTTCTTCTATTTTTTGATAAGTCATCTTGTACAGATTCCAATCTAGA
Source organism: uncultured Azospirillaceae bacterium (assembly GCA_964383725.1). Taxonomy (GTDB): domain Bacteria; phylum Pseudomonadota; class Alphaproteobacteria; order RF32; family CAG-239; genus CAZU01. Next base: position 1,890 of record CAYLIN010000102.1, read on the forward strand.
ATTAAGTTTGCTTATTTTTGCATCTGCCTTTGCTTGTGCATTGTCCCCACGTAAATCAAAGCCCAGTTTGTCATTATCCTTGCATTTTTTCTTTGATGATTTAGCCGCCTTGCGTGATTCCTGTTGACGTAATATCTTTAACTTCTTTTTCTCTTTCTGTAATTCGGTTAGCAACTTATCCTGAGCAGCGCGCAACAGGCCTTTTTCAGCCATATAGTCGGAGTAATCGCCCGAGAAAACCGATATTTTTCCATCATTTATATGCCACAACTTATCCACACAATTATCCAGCAAATCTATATCATGCGTAACAACTATGAGCGTTCCATGATAATTATCCAATTTGCGCATCAAAGAGTATTTAGTATTTTCATCCAAATGATTGGTAGGCTCATCCAATATCAACACATCCGGCTGTTCTGATAATGCCACTGTGAATGCCTTATTGAATCTTTCACCGCCACTTAAATCATCATGTTCCAATACAGTTTGGGGGACATAACCAATCGCCAGACCGTCCAACCCCTTGATATAACCTGAACTTGTATCCCTTTCCCCAATTAGCATTCGCAGTAGCGAGGATTTTCCACTACCATTTCTACCAATAATCCCTATCCTTTCACCAGGCAATATTTGAGTGGAAAAGCCGGAAAAACAGACTTTGTGAGGTAGCTCAAGAGATATATTATTTATCAATATTGGTTTATGCGCCATATTCACCACCCTTTGACTATATTCTTTTTAACACCGGTAAGTTTGATTTAAATAAAAGTCTGCTTATATGAAACTCTGAACAGCCGTGAGATTCAAGTAATTTTTGTAATCTTCGTTGATTTTCTATGGCCTCTTGTCGTGATTGATTATTCAGCGGGTGAGAAATATGCAATAATTCCATATCATCAAATATTTCCGGCTGCCCCAGTTTCAGGTAGCACAAAAAAGCGAAGGCGTCATCTTCACAGCCATAACCAGGATATTCTGGAAATCCCCCAACTGCATCAAAATCTGCCTTTGATATAAGGCCAAAGTTTCCAATAAAAGATTTTAGTAATATTTTTAACGAATTTGAATTTTTACCACGGATAGCAGGTTCTGGAATAATCCCAAAGGATTTCAAATGGTTCACATCACCATTTTCTATTAAAGATGTTATCTGTTGCCGGTTTTCTTTTACCCACCCCAAATCTGGCGACCACACGTAATAAGGGAAAGGCCAAGTAATGAACATCATCATATCGCCTTCCGAGTTAAAAAATAACAGAACTGTCTTAATATCGGGACATAAGCATTCTTTTGTTCAAATCGTTGCCGCGGCGATTATATTAAATCAGAAATGCAAAATAACCAATGTACCTGCTACCGATGATGTATTTGTTTTAACTCAGTTAATTCAAGACTTGGGTGGTCACGCTTCTTTTGAACACAATACTTTCAGTTTCGATCCAACCTCTATGCGCTACCAAAAGCCAAATTCTCGGCTTTGTGCAAAAATTCATGGTTCTTTGTATTTCATATTTGCCCTTGCTATCAGATTTAAGCGATTTGCACCATTAAAAACCGGTGGATGCCAGATAGGAAAAGAAAAAAAACGACCAGATTCTCATCTAATAGCAATTTTAAAAGATTTTGGCACTGTCTCGAGAGTTAATGACAAAGAATATAAATTCGCGCACAATACAAATAAACGTATAAAACAGAACATTTTAAAGTTTTCTGACAGCTACTTCTGGTTATCTGGCGAAAAAGTAAGTAGCGCAACCAAATTATCCATATTGGCTGCATTGGGTAACCCCAAGAGTCTTGTTTGCAAAGGGATATGATAAAAACATTCAAGAACAAAAAATTATGCCTCATTTTCAATATAAATTCGGACAACTTATTAGCCTTGTCACTATCCAAATCAAAAGATTATAGTGATTATACCGCCCTATGGGGGATATACATGCTATTGTTATGGGCCAAACATTATAACAAGAACATATTAGCCTGAATTAAATTCACTGACTATGCGAAATTGGGCGGGATATAGATATCCGAGAAATGCCGCGGATATGGTCATAAAGGCGGCCTTACCAGAGTCAGCAAAATCCCCCCCGCAGAACACGGGGATTTTTGATATTTTTGGCAGCCCCATTTGCGACCACGGTGCCATATTTCCGCCACTTTTGTAAAATCCCTGACAAAAATAACAGGGAATTTAAGTGAATTTTATTTTCCAAAACAGGGATTCCAACCCATAAATTATCGACATTTTGCATTATCTGGTAAAATCTGGGAACTATCTGGTAATTATTTGGGAAAATCAGGCACGATTGACAGTTGATTATTGGCGCAATCCCCGGCATAATTATGACAATATGCCAAAGATATTTACAATCGGTTTTAGCGGTAAAAGCCCGGATGCGTTTATGGATGTGCTAAACGCGGTGCGGGTGCGTGCCGTGTGGGATATACGCCTGTGGCGCACCAGCACACACGTGCCATTTTATAGCGGTGACAGTTTGAGTGCGGCCCTGGGACCACGATACAAATACCACCCGGAATTTGCACCAACAGCTGAAATCCTGGCGGGATACAAAGATGGTCACATCACCTGGCCGGATTATGAGCGCATGTACCGCGAATTACTGGCTGCACGCAATCCAACCGAGGGCTTGGCGCCAGACGCGCTTGACCGCATCTGCTTATTATGCACAGAAAAATCACCCTTACAATGCCACCGCCGCCTCGCCGCCGAACACATCGCCACGCAATTCCCAGATATAGAGATTGTGCATTTGTAACAAT
>CAYLIN010000103.1:0-4595 GCA_964383725.1 uncultured Azospirillaceae bacterium
CCCCAAACAGATTTTTACAATAAAATAAAAGGATTTTATATATTTAGAATAGGCAGAGACCACCGCCTTGTTGGGCATAGAATAGGTAATATTTGCTATATCTTGTGGTTTGACTGGAATTTAACATCATATAATCATGGCTCATAATTAGCAAGAATATTCACAACGTAGTAACTAAATAAAAGAGAGATCATTTTCTATTAACAGCTACGGCTTTCCGGTTAATGCTTATCGTATAACCTTGAGTTTTCTGTGTATTATCTTTTTCGTAGAGTCCGTACATCTTGCCTTTGAGTTCTTCCGCTTTGAGTGCGGCTGCAAGATTGAAATATTCGCCTTTTGCGTTAGGTTGGAGTGCTAATTCCTGAATTTCGTTGAGCTTTTGGAATGATGTTCGAATATCATAATTAAATTCTTTCTCTAAAATTCCTTGAACTTTTAATTTTAATATTTCAATTTCATTCCCATATTTTTCTAATAATTTATGAGAAAAGTTTTTTGCGTAGGCCTGTGTGTATCCGGCTTTTATGCAGGCTTGATGTGCGGTTTCACCCTGTGCAACGTATTTACAGAAATCTTGCTGTTTTTTATTCAGCATTCCGTTTACCTCCGTTATTGAATGTTTCTACGGACTTTAACTTTTGATTTTACATGTCCCTCTTGTTGTAGCGGTAACAACAAACGTAGCAATTGTTCATTGTTACTCCAACCTTTTGGACGTTTTGAAAAAACATCACGATAATTATATCCACCGAATGAGGTGTCAAAAAGCGCATCATAGGGTTTAAATTCCCCCTTCATCAGGTTCATTAATGTACCAAGGGCAACTCTTTCAGTCCAGTCTAAGCCCGGAATTGTTGTACGTGCAATGCCAATAGGCAATGATTTAATACGTTCAGATACCGGCAATTCTTGCATAAATTCTCCGCGTGCTTCAGGTGTTAAACTTGCATAACCATTTGGGAATATATTTTCATAATTTGGACTTACAAAAGGTTTGTTCATAAATTCCCTCTTGCCTCGAACACTTTCTAACGTTTGAGTTATGAGAGGATTAATAAGTCCGACAGGATTATCAACTGTATCGCCAAAAGTTGAAAAGGGAATTGAGTGTTCGTAATTTAAACGTAATGGTTTACCTGTGATATCACTATTAAATTCAGTTGTAACAGAACCTCGTTGATATTCAGGAAGATTGTTGTTTTCTTCTGCAAGAACCATACTTATTTTATTTGCCAAATCTGCTCTGAAAGGATTTGTTTCTGCTAAAGAAAGGGTATATCTTGTAATCGTACGTAACCAGGAATAAAATGGAACTATTTTCCTGATTACGCGTCGTTCCGTAGCAGTCATATTGATGTAATCCCCAAGTGTATCGTCCACATTTTTTATTACGTGATTGAGGATATTTTCATCCTTGAGGACTTCTTTAAGCAAAATTTCTTGTTTCGTAATGTTTTGCCCTGCCGTTTTTAGCATTTTCTTGCCAACGGTATCAACGCTGTGCAGATATGCAGCTTTACGTTCCAAATCTTCAAACTTTTGATTGAATGAAAATATTGCATCTGTAATGGAGTTTATAGTTTTACCAGGGAGCGCAAGTGCGTTTGCAGCATTCATCTGTGCTTTTTGTAAGCCTTTTAAATCTGAAGTGTCGATAAATTCACCGCCCAATAACCGAGTTACATTTCCGAATGTCGAGTTATTACCGCCGCCTGTGCGTCCTATGATTGTTTTTTCAGCTTCGTACATCGATTTACTTTTTAAAGTCTCAGGTAAAAAATCATCAGCAAGATTAAAAGCTTTGACATAATCTTCAATGCCAACACCTTTCAATCCTGCCATTATGCCGTTACCGATGCGGTTATTAATGAACCATTTCGGGGAAAGTCCTAAAACTTTTCGTTTAAAACCTGCTGTTCCCATATCAAACATAGCTTCCCAAATACCTTTTTTATTTTTACCGGACATCAAAGTTTCTGCAACATCTTTAGGAAGCTGATAGATTTTATTATTCTTTATTGCACCTGTCACCTGTTTAATATCGTCAGGCAATGAGTGAATCGCTTGCTGCACGCAAGATTTCAAAACATCGTCAATGTTATCAAGTTCGTTTAGTTTTCTTAAAGTCAATTCGTTCAAATTAATTGATTGTTTGTAGAATTTCAAAAAAGCATCGGGATTAAAAGGCACATATCCCTCAAGAACTTTTTCTTTTGATAAATCAAAAGGTTTTGCGAAACTATCAATAATCTCGTTAATCATATTTTCTGTATTAATCATTTTTATTCTGTGAGCATCAAGGCGATTGGCAAGTTCTATCGGATCATAAACTCGTTTGCCGCTTGTTTTATTGGCATCTAACCCCATACCTATACTACGATGTTTCAATTCGCTTGGATTATAGTATTTCGTTGTATTGGCAAAGAAATCACCTGCACGTAATTTATCATCAAACATCATAGGAATATAGAACGGCTTTTGGGTATCAGGCAATTTCTGAATATCTTTGATTGCGTCTAATTTTTCTATGTCTGAAAGACTATCAATAGGCTTATTAAACTTTATAGAGGCGTAAGTATTTATCGGAAGATTGTTAATAGTTTCTTCTGATAACAAACCCGCATTTTTATAAAATTCAGAGTTTTCCGTTGATTTTTTGCGCAAATTTTCTTTTACAATATCAACACGGGGATTATTTTCAGAAAGCATTTTTAAGGAGTCTATATCTGCGCTTTCAACCCCTTTCACAAGTGCTTTTGCCTCAGCATCTGTTAAGCCGCTAAGGGCTGTATTGTTCTCGGCAATAGCTTTATTACGTTCATTGATATTTTTTGTTTGATGTTTTTGTTCTATCAATTTAGCTTGACGGACTTGCGCCCCCTTTGCACCCATTAGACGACTTTCAGGATTTAACCCGAGAAAATCAGCAACAATATCAGTTGTACCTCTAAAAGGTGAATTATCTAGAGCATTAACTATGTTTTGAAACGGTTTTGCTTCAGCTATACGCTGTCCTGCGTTTAGCACAAGATTTTCACTATATTTAGGATTTAAATTTTTATTTCCAACAGTTTTTGCAAAATCACTAACCTGACCACCTTTTGTCAAATTTGATACTTGTTTAATCTTTCCGACTTCACCAATACCAACTAAATCGAGCAGATTTAACGGATGAGCGTGAAAAGATTGAACCAATCCCGGAATGTCAACATTTATTGGGCTTTTATGCCCTTTTAGATTTTGCCAGTTGACCATATCAAGTCCGCCTTGTCCGTAATTCTCTTTTAAGCCCTCTCCAAAGGCTTTCAATGTTTGCGGAGTGTTCTTGATTGCTTCTTTAGCTTCGTTAATGTCCTGTCTTTGTAAAGGTGTTTCACCTTTAGCAATTCGCATTAACGGGCGTCCAACCGTATAATAACCAACATTACCTACTATTTGTGCAAGACCTTGCACGCTATCTTTGATATCGTTGCCGGCGTTAGAAAAGAAACCGCCTACACCAGTCTTACGGTCAGGGAAACGCGAGGAATATGTACGCTCCTCTTTTTTTACACTTCCCTCTAACACTTTTGGCTGTAAGATATCATCGAATAAATCTGTTGTTTCAGACTTTGGCGTTGCTTGGTTCAATACAGGTTGTGACCTTTCGTTCAAAATATCCTCAAACAATCCTGACATTACCAAACCTCTGCTTTCTTCATTGGGTCAATACCATATTTTTGTATAAACCTCTTGCGCGCTTCATTTCTTGAACTTGCATATTTCCCGTCAGTCATAATTGTTACGTAATTTGCTAAATCATTATTGTAATCAGGATTATTTTCTGGTTTTGTTGGTTTATTCTCAAGAGCTTCTACGTAGGCATTTGTGCGTGTAGTATTATTTGCCGCATTTGTAAGTGACGCATTTGCACCAGCGTTAAGAGCATTGATTTTTGCAGGCATGATAGCTTCATTAACATTCGTGTTACGCGTTTGGTTTGAAACTTGAAGATCATTGAATGTAATGCCATAATCCTGCATGTGTTGCATTGCTTCTTCTGGTGTCATTGTGCCGTTATTAAGCCCTGACAAAATCATCTTTGCTCTTGATGTGTTGTCTTTCATTTGTCCGAGTTGCATTTTTAGGTCAAGGTTTTTGTTTCTGTATTTGTGTAGTGCATAATTGTGGAATGTATCAGTGTTTACAAGTCCATGGAGATTGTTGGTTTCAATTCCGTCGTCACTTAATAGCTTTCTGTAAATTTCATCAGCAGAACGTAAGTTTTGACGCTTTATGGCTGCGCTAAGCCCCTCTTGACCTGCAATCCAAGCATCTCCACCCCAACCGGCAAGACCTCGTGCAACACTTCCCAACCCCTCACCAATTTTATTGCCAATTCCTCTGCCTTTTGGTGCAAGGTTGTTGACAGTAAAAGGATTATCGTAATTTTCTTGTATGCCGAATTGTAAATTATTAAAAAATCCTGGCTTAAAATTACTGATGGTTTCAGCCTCGAAAGTATTCGTTTCAGGGTTATAATTTTGTTTATCCATCGTCATATTACGTCCGAAAAGGTGTTCGGATAGTTTGCGTGGTGACGTGTTTTGTGC
>CAYLIN010000104.1:0-4585 GCA_964383725.1 uncultured Azospirillaceae bacterium
TCAACCGCATTCGACCACTCTGCCATCTCTCCATAGCGAAACTTTTACTCTAAAATGCATTTTTTGCAAGATAATTTTTATTTCTGGTATAAAAATATTTTTATCGGCATTTTTATTGTCGGAGCTTCTAACGTTTCTTTGGGAGGAAGGTGATCCAGCTTAAACGCTTCTGATATAACCAATGAACCTGCAGGGAGTTCGTTGTTTAATTTTTCTCCCAACGGATGACTTAGGGTTGCTCCCGTATAACACAAAATCAGCCCGGCATCGTTGTAGTTTTGCAACATGAAATCGGCCTTTATAATTTTGATATTTGGATATTTGCGGCAGCGTATTTTGGCAATCAGATATGGAAGCCAATCCCATTCGTAGCCGGTAAATTGGTGCTGTGAAAATTCTTTAGCTAAGGGGAGAAGCAGACTACCGCTACCACAGCCCAAGTCATAAATGTGGAGCGATTTTGGAGCTTGTTCTAAAAATCGTTTTGCCTGATAAATAACGATGTTTTTAGCTTTGCCGAAAGAAATAATAAACGGCGGATATTTTCCAAAACTTGAGCGAATGAAGGTAATGAGAAAATAAATTTCGGTTAAACATCCTAACAGCGCAATAAGTAGAAGCAGTATTGTGAAGGCGGTTTTCATTATCTTTCTTTCGCTAGTCTTCCACTGTCATTAAATAAGGATGGGAGTTCTCCGATAAAAAGAGCCAGAATATTAAATTCATTTTGTTTTTCTTTTGAGTGTAGCCTATTGAAGCGTACAATGATTTCTTCTGGATTGTCATAACCGAACATTTGGGGCATAATAATGTTTGCCATATCATAGATATTATCAAAAATACCGATGCCTTTTATTTCACGCAAGATTGTTTCACTGGTATCGTCTGTTGTATATTCTATAATATCATGAATTTTCAGCCGTTGGGCTTGTTTGTCGAGCAAGCGAATATCTATTTTTCGTCCGGAATTTTTAATTTTATGAAAAAGCATTTCCTGAATTTTTATTTTGTATTTCATGCGACGTCCTCTTTTGAATAAAAGTATAATCATAAAAATAAAAACGTCTACAAATTTATATTATATACATAAGAAAAATTGTATTTTTTTTTGTCAAAAACTTGATTTTTGTATAGTGGTGTGATAATTTGTTATTGTGATTAGCGGTGAGGATAAAATGAAAATAAAAAAAATGTATCAAAAAAAAGATAAGTTTCTTAAACGTCTAAAATCGTGGTTGTTGGTTTTAGCTTCTCCTCTTGCGGCTCAAGCAGAAAGTGTTCCCGAGAATGAAGAAAATGGAATTACAAAAGAAATCACTCTGCCGAATGATACAACTGTTCATTTTAATTTTGTTTCTAATGAAATGTGCGATTTTTCAGATTCAACCCGTATGGTTGTCGATTCGTTAGCGACAGACACTCTTTCGTCAAAAAAGTTTGATGCGTTTGGTAAAGTTATGTCGCTTTTTGATGATGCTCTTTACGTTATTGCTCATTTTGAAGGGGTAAAATGTCAAGCATATCCAGATAGAAATGCTCGAAATTTGCCGACAATTGGTATTGGGAATACAATTCATGCAAATGGACGTAAGGTAAAATTAGGCGATTGTTTTTATTCTGAAAAAGAATTAACGGAATGTGTGCGAGTGCACATTGCAGAGCGGATTGCACCAATTATGGCCAGAAGTTTAGATATCGAAAAGATGGGTGATGCTCAAATTGTGGCGCTGATTGATTTTGCCTACAATTGCGGCGCAGAAATATTTGAGACTAACGGGCAGCCGACAAAATTAACTAATGATATAAATGACTTTGTGCAAAATGGCAGTGAAGCGGCGTTACAGGATATTGATAAATATTTAAGAGTAACGAAAAGCTATTCAGAAGGAAAACGTTTCTCTCCCTTGGTCAAGCGTCGTACATTTGAGTTTCGGATGTTTGCTGAAAATGATATTGATTTATTAAAAGCCTGTCGTGAAGCAAATTTAGGGGTTGTATATGGCTTTTCTGTCAGAAATATTCAAGAAGATAATGATTTGGCTGAGCGTATAAAGAAAATTGCTATCGGTTATAATCTGTCAGATACAATTTCTAAGCAAGTTAAAGCTTTGTTGCCCGGATATCGTAAAAGGAGTGGAAGGGAATGATTTCCTTTTTGCACTCAAAAGTTGAATAAGTGCTTGATTGTTTGCTAATATACGATATAATGTTTTTGTTATACCGGCAATGGTTTAGAGAGCATCGGCTCAGTCTTTGTGAAGAAAAAATCGCTGTTCTGTTATGCGGGGCAGCGGTTTTTTAATCTTTTTTTTATGCTTTGAGATTATAGTCTGTCTGAAAGGGTAAAACTATGATTTATGCTGCATCCGGATTTTTGTTTGGCTTTTTTATTCCGTATATTGCCCGACGCTTTGCTAAGTTTATGCCGGCGACATTTGCTTATGCGTTATGGCAGATTATTTTTCCGGGAAAATGCTGTTGCAGAGGGAAAAAGTCTCCTCGTTATGCAATGCTGTGCAGCCAATATTTTTGGCGTTCGTTAATGTTCGGTTTGTTGACCTGTGGTTTGTTTTATACCGTGGTTCTTTATTGGGGGGTAAACGGCACTGTTTTTCGCTGTATGTTTGTTTGGATTCTACTGCTGTTGGCGGAAATTGATTATCGGATGTATTTGTTGCCGGATATTTTAACTATTCCATTGTTGTTGTTGGGGTTGCTTGCCGGTGTGTTGGATATGGGTTTTGTGGTGTTGCAAGATGCCGTTATGGCTGCCAATATCGGCTATTTTTTGCCGGTGATGGCCAGCTTGTTGTTTGTTAAGCGAAATAAGGACGCTTTTGGCGGCGGTGATATTAAATTGTTGGCGGCTTTGGGGGCGTGGCTCGGTCTTGAAGGAATGTTGGCGGCAATTGTTGTGTCATGCGGATTGTTTTTTGTGTGGGCATTGATTAAACGACAACGGAGCGGGGCTTATGGTCCGGCTTTGGCATTGGCAGGAATAATCGTTGCATTCTGGTATTTTTAGGCTAATATTAAGTCATCAATATTTTTGAGGATAAGAAAAATGGCAAATGTTTCAAAACAGGAATTGAAGAAGAAAATCATTAAAAAGGTTTTTCCGAAAGAAGATATTCGCAAACTGACGAAATTGGTCAGCGGCAAAAGTTTTGATTTGTTTATTATGAGCATTATTTTTGCCAATGCGGTGGTTTTGGGGTTGATGACTTCTGAAACAATAAATTTTTATTTTGATAGAGTTTTGTTTTTGCTTGATCGCCTGTTTATGGGGATTTTTATTGTTGAGATGTTTTTGAAACTTTATGCTTTGAAAAAAGGGTTCTTTGCTTCCGGTTGGAATATTTTTGATTTGATTGTGGTCGGGGTGTCAACGATTCCGGTCGCCAGCGGTTTGATTGTGTTGCGGACGTTCCGTTTGTTTCGGTTGTTCAAATATATTCATCATTCCTCAAAGATGAATAATATTGTGCAGATGTTTATTGATTTGATTCCTGCGTTTGTTTCATTTTTGGCTTTGTTTGCTGTGGTATTGTATGTTTATGCTATTATGGCGGTAATGCTGTTTGGTGATGTGTTTGCCAGCTTTGGCGATTTGGGCAGTGCAATGTTTTCTTTGTTGCAAGTCTTTACGCTTGACGGTTGGGCTTCGGCTATCGCCAGACCGATTATGCTATTGTTCCCGCATGCGTGGGTGTTCTTTGTCAGCTTGTTGCTGCTGTCATTCTTGTTGACGGTCAGTTTTTTGGCGGTGGTCATCAAACGAGTGGTTGTAGAAGCAAAATAGAAAAAGGCCGCGTTATCATGACGCGGCTTTTATTTTTTTGTAAGTTCAAATTTGTAACCGAGATAATCAGCAATAATGCACAAGGTGTAATACCCCGGCATTTGTTTGCCTTTCCTTATATCTAAGATAGATGTGTAACTTAAGCATGTGTCTTGTGCAACTTGGTACATTGTAATATCACGCTTGTCACATTCTTCAAATAAAAATGTGGCAAAATCACGACTTATGTTCTGTGCTTCTCTTTTATTCATGAAAATAAATCTTATTTTTTTCTCATCGAAAGCAAAATTTCTGTTTGTTGTAAAACGTTTTTGATTGTTGCTTCATCTTCATTTTTTAACAACTCAAATAACTTTGCTAAATTTTTAGATGATGATACAGGGACATCAATAGCTTGAGAAATCATCTCAATAACATCCATATTAAAACCTTGCGCGAGAGTATCTAACGTTGATATCCGAAAATCTGTTTTTCCACGTTCTATTTTTGATAAAGTGATTTTCCCCATACCGATTTTCTGAGCAAAATCAATTTGGTCAATCTTTTGTTTATCCCGCAAAGCAGCTGCTAAACGGCCTATTTTTTTTCGTAATTCTAATATCTTCATAACATAAATATTTACATTATAAGATAAATTTCACCATATCATTAAAATATAAATAATTATATTGACATTATAAATATATACATATAATATAAAGGAGCTAACTACGAAAGTGGTTGGACAAAGGGCTAGGAATAGTCCGGGTATAAGTGGAATTATGCCTTTAAAATACACACGTC
>CAYLIN010000105.1:0-4556 GCA_964383725.1 uncultured Azospirillaceae bacterium
TGATTGACGCCCAAGGAGAAATCAGTCTGTTCACCACCGATTTCAAAAAAATTGAAACAGAGTTGGCTCGCCTGCGCGGTTGCACCATCGGCCTGAGCTATAATCACACCCCGAAACAATTGCAAAATATCATGAAAGATCACCGCCTATGGCTGATCAACATGCCAAATCCGGTACAAAACTGGAAAGCCGTAAAAAATCCGATCGAGTTGGATGGTTTTAAAAATGCACATCGCCGTGACGCAGTTGCCGTCGTCAATTTTCTACAGTGGCTGGAAAACAACTGGAACGGACAAGATGAACTTTCTGTTGTAAACAAACTGCGTGACTTTCGCGCTCAACAACAAAATTTTTACGGCAACAGTTTTGAAACTATCGCCGGCTTCGCCTCTAACGGTGCTATTGTTCACTATCAACCATCCGCCAAAACGAATCTAAAATTAGAAAATGGAAATATTCTTCTTTTAGATAGTGGGGCACAATATTTTGACGGCACAACAGATATCACCAGAACTATCGCTATTGGCACCATCAATAATCAAGATATCATTGATAGCTTTACGCAAGTTTTAAAAGCTCATATTGCTGCCGCATCAGCCCTGTTCCCACAAGGTACCCCAGGCTCGGCAATTGATGCCCTCGCCCGCGCTCAGCTATGGCAATATGGAAAAGACTACAATCATGGAACGGGCCATGGTGTCGGACACTTCCTCAACGTCCACGAAGGACCGCACTCTTTGTCACCTCGCAGCAACACCACCGAACTGGAACCATCTATGATAACATCCATAGAGCCTGGTTATTATAAAGCTGGCGAATATGGAATCCGCATTGAAAATCTAGCTGTTATCCAAAATGATAACAATCCGGAATTTGAGCGCCCGATGTGCCGTTTTATTCCTCTAACCTTAGTACCTATTGATAAACGCCTCATCAATAAATATCTATTAAACAACAAAGAGAAAGACTGGCTGAACCAATATCACCAAAACGTCTTACACGAAATCAGCCCTCTTGTATCCGAAGACGTCAAAAAATGGCTCAAAACAGCCTGCTCTCCGTTATAACCCCGGCATATATCAGAAAAGACTCCTGATATTGCCTCAATCAGGAGTTTTTTTATGCGCAATATTTACACATTTATATTAGCCTTATTCATCTCATTCCCGGCTGTTGCTCAAGTTGAAAATACAGACGGTTATATGTCCAGCCAAGGATTACAACCATACTTTAATGAAAACAATCCCAACTACGACAAGTCCATCATCTACATCTTTTTTAACAATCAACCATGCTATGAATGTGCTCAAGCTATAGAAATGACAGAACAAGCATATAATCAAAACTTTATAGATACCTATAACATGTTTATGATTAATTATGAAAATGATAACGAAAATAACTTCATTGAAACATATCAGCTAAGCCAACCACTGGAAGTCGTTTTAGTCAAAGTTGATGATGGTGCTGACTTTGGATACAAAAAAATCGAAGGATTGCAAAACATGACAACCGACCCTGTAAGTTTTAACGAATACTTTGTTGAACAAGTCAACAATTTCCTCAACAACTAAAAATCATCATTTTTAAAAAAATACCGTTGACAAATAGCAAATTTTAGTTTACAACAACAAGTGCTATATCAAAAAATATTCACTAAAAAATAGCGACTATGTATTAACAATCGTGAGGTATATGAATATGATTATTGGTACTGTAAAATGGTTTAATTCCAGAAAAGGATATGGCTTCATCTCTCCAGAAGGAACCAGTAAAGATGTTTTCTTTCACATCACACAACTCGAAAAAATAGGTTTGCGCCAAGTATCAGACGGACAAAAAATAAGTTTTGAAACCTATAATGATCGAGGACGTATAGCCGCCGGCAATCTTCGTATTTTAGATTAAAGATATAGAACAAGAAAAGCCTCTTTTGAGGCTTTTCTTGTTCTATCTAAAACTAATTTGCGTTAATGTCTTTTTCTGTTCGAAAAACTTTGAGCTTTTCCAACCGTTGTTTGCGCACAAACTTCAAATAGCTTTCATACGAAATCAGAACAACAGCAGAAAAAACCAACGGCAACAGATAATAAATAACACGATAGGCAATTAATGCACCAAATAAGGTTGCTTGGTTGTGATCGCCAGGGATAATATACATAAACAACCCCTCAAACACGCCCAAACCACCGGGAACTTGGCTAAACACACCCAAAACCTGAGCAATAATAAAAACTCCCATAAACGCATCAAAAGAAATATCAACAAAAGGAATAAGTGAAAAATATAACACCAAAGAAGCCATTAAAATATCAGCGGCCCCAATAAAAACTTGTGCCAAAGCCATTTTTAAACTCGGCATTTCAAACTCTATTCCCTTAATAGCGAATGGCTTTTTATAAAAAAGAGCTGCCCCCAAATAAAGCACCAAACCCACAACAGAAACAACCGTCACAGACAAAGTTGTCACCTTAGAAACAGCCCCTTCTCCAAACGCATGATTTGGCGTTAAAACATAGCCGACAATAATTAAAAAGAAACAAGCAACCAAATATGTAAAACCGGAAAAAGTCACCATCTTGACGATTTCCGCCCCATGAAAACGCCATCGTGTATAAAGGCGATAACGGATTGTTCCCCCGGAAACAATGGCATGACCGGCATTATTACTAACGGAAAAGCCAATCACACCGGCAAAAATCCATTTCCATGCCGCTAACTTACGTTTAATATAACGCAAAGCTAAATAATCATAAGAAGATAAAGCAACATACCCGAAAAATGATGCCAAACAAGCCCACAATAAATTACGTGGCGGAATACTGAACAACGCATCCTTAATATCTTCCCAGCTGTACTTAGACAACTGTACATAAAGCATATATGCTGCCACAACAAAGAAAAACAATCCTGCCCATGACACCATTTTCTTTAATAATCTCTTGGTTTTCAACGCCGTTCTTCCCATTCTAATAAGCCTCATAAAATAAAAATAACTTAAAACTAGATGTCAATATGATATAGATTTCTCCAAATATCAATTGTAAACATCAACATATTATAAACTTTTCACAAAATAGGAAGAACAGACGTTGCAATAAAGAAAGAAATTATTTCCAACTGTCAATCCATGCTTCAACTTCCACCTCAGACGTAACCATTTTATTTCCGCCATCAGCATCGAATAAGATTTCCTTTGTTGCAATAACATGAGCTCCCTTAGCCGCTTTTGTCATATCTTTAATAACCGTTCCCGGCCAACCGGCATTAGTCATATACAAAACCACATCCTTACCGGACAAATCCGTATTACTCAAAAAAGTTAAAACGGCAGGCGCCATAGTATACCACCAAGTCGGAGTTCCGATAACGATTCTGTCATAATCTGCAAGCGTCACATTCAATGGTTTAATCTCCGGCATATATCCGCTTTCAACTTCTCTTTGCCCTTGAGCTGAAACATCATCCATTGCTCCAACATAGGGCTTAACCACATCAATACGAGCTTCATCTGCAGAAACTTTTTCTTTAATCATCTTTGCAATTTTCTTTGTATTTCCACTATGCGAAAAATAAACAACTAATGTTTTTGGATTTTTTACCATCCCATCCTTCTGAATAGCAGCAGCCTGAAACGCACACAAAGATAGTGTAACAAGCATACCCATAATCTTACATATGTTTTTAATCATAAAAAATCTCCAATCATTCAGAGAATTAAAATTTAATCTTTAGAGTATACTCCAAGTCAAGATAAATTTTTTGAGAAAAAATAAAATCCTCATTCAAATAAAAAGTAAATCATATAAAAGAGAAAATATTGACTAAAAAACAAACAAGATATATAAAAAAGTGAAACTCAAATTATCAATATTATGAATTCTAAAAATTATTCTTATCTGACAGTGATTATCACACTGTTCGTGAGCTTTTTGCTCTCAGCTTCTGTGGCTCAAGCCCAAACTCAAGTAACCCTTTCGGCACAAGGTATTGGTGAAAAAATCATTGGCACCCTGCCTGTCATAAGCGGATCAGGAAAGTCCTCCAGTTACATACTGTTGGAAAGTGGTAAAATTCTTTACTTCGGTAAATACAGAGACCGTCCCTTTACTGACGAACAGGCCAAAATTCTTATTTTGGCTAAGAAATCTCCAAATTCCACTTACATCACAAAGGGAAAACGCCATAAAGTGATTAATACCCTGATTGTTCAACATGGCAATCAGCACGGCGCCTTGACGTCAATGGCTTATCTTCTCTTGGATGATGGCTCCGTTACAGTTTTCACCACCATAAAGGAACACCCTGATGGTTGGCATCCTAAGTATTGTCCTTGGCCCTATAGCCGAGAAGAAGCAAAAATTTTGATGCTTGCCGAAAAACAAGACACCTATGTAACAATCACTGAAGAGTAAACAACACCGACAAAAACAGCAGAAATTAAATTCTGCTGTTTTTTTATTTGTCCTTTTTCGTTGCAGCATAAAAAAACGCTCCCGAAGGAGCGTATTTTGAAATGGTGCCAACAGAGAGACTCGAACTCCCGACCCACTGAT
>CAYLIN010000106.1:0-4523 GCA_964383725.1 uncultured Azospirillaceae bacterium
GAGCGCTTGCATGGGGTGCAAGAAGTCGCTGGTTCGAATCCAGTCGTCCCGACCATAAAAAAACCACCTGTAAAGGTGGTTTTTTTAGATTTCAGACCTCAGAGCCGGGATAATAAACATCCACATCCCATTGATGAATTTTCTCAAGTTTTTTACATTTCCTTCCCAAGTAGAAGAAAACTAAGAAGGCACAACTGCATAATCCTAAGAATACTCCGAGTACTGTCAGGGCGGCGCTTGTATTTTGCATTGAAAGCGTATGGATTAAAACGCAGACAAAGACAAGGAAAGCAACCCCCACCAGCCAAAAGTTTCCCATTGCACGGAAGATTATGTTTTGCTCCCGTATAAATGCTTTGCCTATTTCTTCGGTGGGAGCAAAAACGACGGCGGTTGTTTTTGTAAAAGCGGTCGGTTTGTACCATATTTGGATAAACTCTACACCACAGTCGTCGGCAAATTCGCCATGTTTTTCCCTAAACCAACGCTCCGCATCAGCGAGGAGTTGTTTCTCGTCAATTTGTTTTTTCTTCATAATTTAGATAATTAGTTGGACATGATAATTTATTGTTATTGTGGAGTTTATAAAATTCCACTCTAAAATGCAAGATTTTTTAGTCATAATTGAGGTGAAATCATGTAACAAGAAATTTATTAAGTGCAAATCCTAATACTTCTCTTTACAAAAACTTAAACATACGTGATTATGTGTAAGCATGTTATTTTTTGGAGGAATAATGTCTTCTTTTCAAATTTTCATTGGCTTACTTCTTTTAACTACTTGGGCCATTAAACCTTTTTTATATAAACCTGCAGCTATCCACTTTCCTGCTGAAATGTCATCGGCCTTTACAGGAACATGGCTTATGGTCGGTTTGGCTTTGTCGTTTCCACTCTTTGGACATCTGTTAATAAAAGACGGACAAAATGTATTATTTTCTCCTTATTCTTTAATTGCCGTTTATAAAGGTTTTTCTCTTTTTTATTTGATTTCATTGCAACAAGCCATAAATAAAACCAGCACGTCGTCTTCTGTTTTTTTAAGTTTTATTGCTTTAGCAATCGGTGCTCTGTTTAATAATCTCTTTTTTCATGAAGACCTGCCCTTTATAACTTTAAGCTGCATCGTCGGCTTTGGTTTTTTGGGGATTGCCTTTATCAAAAAAGGTGATGCAAAAAATCTTTCCACCAGAGACAAATACTTCTTTATAATTACAACGTTGATTATGGCTTCATATACGGTATCCGATCATATTGCCATCCCGCAAGTCGGTTGGTATCCCTACTTACTGGTTTCATCAACAGTCTTGTTTGTTTGCGGACTTTTTTATACGAGATCAGTAAGCAAATTAAAAATTATCTTTACAAATAAAATGGTGATATATGCCGGTGTTTTTTATACAGTTTCGGAATTTTTGGTGATATACGCTTCAACCAATATTCTACCGGTTTCTATTGTTGGGGTATTTTTAAGACTGTCCGTTCCTATTGTTATGCTCATCTCAGCCGTAAAATACAAAGAACAAGACTTAAAGAATCAACTTTTTTTCGGGCTTATTGCTATTTTATTGGCGTTACCAATTCTGTTGGTTAAGTAATTTTTATTAAAAGAAAAAAGCTTGTTTTTTTACAAACAAGCTTTTTTTGACAGAATTAATCGTTTTTCCACTTCATCGACCACAATAGCGTCAGAATTATCCCTATAGCCATAGCTACAAAAATGATAACAAATGCGGTGTTGTTTTGATGAAATAAATTCTCGATAAATGCTTCATCTCGTTCTCCGGCAACAAACTCTATCCGTTCGAAATTTTTGGGTCTGTAAACCGTTACTTGCATTCCTTTTACTGGTCGCATGGTTGAGGCTCCCAATCGGACATCCTTTTCTCCAGTGAAAACATAATTGATCGGATAATAAACTGAATCTATCTCCACACCATATTTTCCTTTAGAAAAAGAAATGTTGCCAGTCCCGATAATTATCGGTTCAATCGGCGTACTGTCAAAAGCGTGACATCCACTCATAACCAGGGAAATAACACCGATGATCATAAAAAAAATAATCTTTTTCATACTTTATTTTTTTAAATTAATAATTTTTATATAATTGAAGTTTTGTCTAACTATAAACAAACTTTTTAAAATTAGCAATAAAAAATATTGCCAAACGATTGAACCGACATTATCATCAATTATTATTTATTAACGGAGGTTGTTATGAAAAAAGAGGCATCTTTATCTATTATTGAAGATACGACCAATAACAGATTTTTAATGATACGTCATCATCGAGGAATCAATGAGGGATGCATTAATTTTCCCGGAGGCAAGAAAGAAGGCGGAGAAACAATGGAAGATTGTGTTCGCAGAGAAACGCTTGAAGAAACAGGATTAATAATAGAGAATCCTCAACAGGTTGGTTATGTGGAATTTCCTCGTTTTGATTTTTATGTTCATATTTTCAAAAGTACAAAATATTCCGGCTCTCTAAAAGGAAAAGAAGACGAAGTTGAAACATTTTGGGTTGATGCCGATAAAATTCCCTATGCGGAAATGCGAGAAGCTGACCAAAATTTTTTACCGGATATTTTTGCCGGTAAATATGTTAAACGCCGTTATAACTACGATGAAAACTTTAAATTGATTGATTTTATTGACTTATAATCAAAAAAGCCCTCCTAAGGAGGGCTTTTTTTACTTGGTGTAAAAACCGCTACGATAGTTCGGACGGAAATAAACAATGATTTTGTTGTGATAAATTTTTTTTAGCTTTCGGTTACGATACGCATTGAATAATTGCATCACCAGACACACGACAGAAACAGCTATTGCCATCAAAAAGATCTTAACTATTCCCATCAAATCAACTGCTTGCCTGATACACACCAACATATAGATTGGAAGAAGGGCAATCGCAATCAAAGAAATGATATCAACACGATGTTTGTTTTTTCGACTCCGACAAAAAGCTTCAATTTCAGCCATTCCCGGCGCAAATACAACGGTCATTCCATCGTCATAGACATGAGTACACTCATAGCCATCATTTTCGGGTAGAACGCCATATTCATGATAGAAGTGGCTTCTGGCTTCCTGTAATAATTTTTCTTTTTCCATACTAAAATAATTTAAGAATTGTGATTTATTTGCTGTTGATTATAAATGTATCTTTACAAAAAGCAAGAAAAAAGCGTCCCGATAATATCGGGACGCTTCAGGGTTAGAACAGACGCTCAGCCAATTCAGAAACCTCATCGGAGAGTTGCTGCAGATTGGTGTTTTCGTCAAAGCCGATGCAGTACACTTTATACCCTGCATTCTGATAGGCTTTCTCGATAGCTTTCCAGTTTTCCACTCCATTTTTATTGAAGAGGATGATCTGAGGAATCTCGGGAAAGCAGCTCAGCAAGAACCAGGTATGTGTTCCGGCAATGCCAACTGAACCTGAAAGCCGACGATAGAGATTCCAGTACTTGATGTGCTGGACTCCTCTGACTCCCAGTACCTCTTCATCCTCGGTCAAACCGGGAACGTAGAGGTTGAAATCTTTAGCCAGTTGCACCACGCTGTCGAGATCATTGACTTTGTGGAAGTGCTGGCCAAGCACCAGTCCGAAATGATTTCGCAGAGTATCGAACACCTCCAGCGGAAGGCTTTGCTGTCCGGCTGTTACGCCGCACATCCCGTCGCTTTTCAGCTTCTGGGGAATGAACAGGATGTTGTCGTCTCCTGTTACACCCTTAAACTGGGGAAGCCCTATCAGGGTTTCTTCCGCAACGGTCAGCTTGGTTTTAGCTAAAGCATCCCACATTTCGTCGGAAATATTTCCGGCAAGGAGATCCTCACGAATATTCCACCCTTCGCTGAGATACATCTCGCGATCTTCCCAACAGGCTTTTACCATATTGGGAATAAAGGCTGAAAGATTACGGTAAATTACCTCAACTTCAGCCTCAAAAGCTTCCTTTGTATCCTTATTGCTGAATGCAACAGGAACGAGATTGAAAGCACGAGAAGCGAGAGCTGTGAAGAAACCATGACCAAATCCTTCGGTCACCAAGAGGAAGGACACGTGTAAAAAATTTTTTTTCATGATGTTTTTTTATTTTATATTTTTAGTTATTTTCATATCAAAAAAAATTATTATACCTGCCTTGAAAAGCTTTCTGTTCTTACCTTTTATAATAAGCAGACATAATAATTTTTTATCTTTTTCATTTTACCATATCATTAATGTATTGTCTATAAATTTCTATTATTGATTTTTGAAATTAAATTATATTTAATAAGTAAAACTGTAAGTCAACGCGGAGTTTTTTCATGCAGAAATTAGAAGCTATTTTATCACACTATGGTGTCAACGGACAAGTAACCAATGTTAACGAAGGACCTTTAGTATCCTTGGTTGAATTTTTACCTGCTCCGGGTACTAAAATCAAAAATATCACCTCTTCTCTGGATGATATTGCCAGAGAATTGGGGGCACCGTCTTTGCGTGTGGAAGCTTTGGAAGAAAACGGCAC
>CAYLIN010000107.1:0-2871 GCA_964383725.1 uncultured Azospirillaceae bacterium
TGTTCAACCCAATATATTTTAACCGTTGCTTTATAGTCCTTATCTTCAAAAAATCATTTTACCTCCGTATTTGCCTTGTAATCTCGATCGACCTCGAAAAAACATAAATCAGCCTGATACTTTTCTTCGACAGCAAACACTTTTATATCCGCCTGATATTCATAATCCGTAACATAAACTAATGCCATTTTCTTTCTCCTTATGTTGGTTTAATAATTTTATTAAGTCAATAAAATTATATTGTTTTATCGCAATACTTTTATCAAAAAAGTTATTGTATCATCCCAATATATTTTTAAGGGGTGAAGCATGCTTAATGAAAAAGAATTTTTAAGGCTTATTAGCGATTCTATTCGAAAAAGACGATTATCCAACAAAATTTCCAGTGAAAAATTGTCCGAATTGAGCGGTATGGATTATTCATCTATTAATCTAATTGAGAACCAGAAACAAAACCCTCGTTCTTACTCCCTTTATAAATTGCTTTACGTTCTGGATATAGATATAACCAAAGACTTAAAAGAGAATATATCTCAACAAAATGTGGAGGATAAAATCCTTCGCAAACTCAATCTTATGTCCAATATTCAAAAAGAAGCTCTTTTAAAACTGATAGACAATTTCGAAATAATTGCTAAGTAAATCCTAAAAAAACTCAGTGACACCAAACTTGTCCCCAATTATATCTGCTAGGGATTCCGTTTAGACGACGATGTTCTTCCATTGTATTACAATAGTTTCCTATACCTCTCTGTGTATTAGCTCGTGCAACCAGAGCAGTATTTTGAAAAGTATTCTGACGATGTTCCAGACAATAATTTAATGCCTGACTTAATGCATCGCATTGATCTTTGAATAAAGATCTTGGAAAACTCAAAAATTCATCTTCAAATTCTCTGAACCAAGATTCGTACCTTTCAGGAAATAACAGTTCTCCCTGTTCTGTTTTTAGTGTAACCACATCAAAACGCTGTTCCTTAGAACCTTTACAGGGAAGAGGTATCAATCCCGTTACATCTCGAACCAAAACTTGACACAACGAAATTCCGGAAGAGGCATTTTCAATCAACGTTAGTGTTCTATTTTGTGCCATTTTCTCATATTTGTCAGACATCTCTTTAACTTTTCTAGCTAATTCAGGAAACTCCAATCTGCCACGAAATATTTCCAGTAGATAATATTTCTGATCACATCCTACTCCTATAACCACACAGGCTGAATAAGCACTAGTATCTTTGGTTTTTGCGGCTGTATCCCATGATAAAATAATCGTATTAAACCTTGGTAAGATTTGATAATATTTCATCCATTCTTTTTTTATCATACCTCCACCGATAGGCAGTGGATTCTGCTGATACTGTGCGGAAAAAGCAAAAGTGCCCATTGAATTCCTATAGCTATTTACAATTTTCTCTCCTTCACGTTCGGGGTGTAACAATTCACCTCTTTTTCTCTCATATGAGATTATATTTCCGGTAATATGATTTTCAATTTGCCACCTTTCATCTTTTTCGGCAATTAAAGGTAATATGATAGATCTAAAGTCAGGGTCATTTTCCAACAGGAAGCCGGACAAATCATGCGCATGCAAACGTTGCATAACCAAAAGTATTCTTCCGGTATTTTTATCATTAAGCCTTGAGCATATGGTATTTCCATAAATTTCATTTACTTTTTCTCTTATTGTATCAGAAAGAGCATCTGTTGGTTTCAGCGGATCATCAATAATAATCCAATCTGCCCCTCGGCCTGTAACAGCTCCGAAAATTGTTGTCGAAAATCTTCCTCCGTGCTTAGTTGTTTCAAAATCCATAACAGATTTTTTATCAGTTCTTATTCTTGTCTGAGGAAAAAGCTCTTTATACCAATCTGTTTCCATAATTGTTTTACAATCAGCAGCTAATTTAGAGGATAATTCCTCACCATAACTAATGCACATAATCTTGGCTGAGGGATAATGCCCCAGCAAATATGTCGGCAAGGCAATAGAACACATCAGAGACTTCAAATATCTGGGTGGAATGTTAATAATTAATTTTTGAAATTCTCCATCTTTCATTCTCTGGAGTCTATCACACATAACATGTATATACCAACCATCAATAAAATTTTCCGAAGGGTTCAACTCCTGAAATACTTTCTGTAAATAACTAAAAAAACTTTGGCGAAAAATTACATTTTTCACAACATTATTATCAATCATCATTCTTTTTCTCCTTTTCCTGTTTATGCTGTTCTAAAAATTGTTTTAAAATTTCCTCATCACTTAGAGATAACTTACTTGCCTCCAGGGATTGTTCTTCTTTCATATCTAATTGCATCAAATACGGAAATAAT
This sequence comes from uncultured Azospirillaceae bacterium, assembly GCA_964383725.1. Classification (GTDB taxonomy): domain Bacteria; phylum Pseudomonadota; class Alphaproteobacteria; order RF32; family CAG-239; genus CAZU01. Next base: position 2,338 of record CAYLIN010000107.1, read on the forward strand.
GCTGCAATTGCTTTAATGTCACCTTTTACTGCACTATTTACCAATTGCATCAGCATCGCCTGTTTTTTGGTAATGCTAATGGTTTTGCCCTCTTGCTGTATTTTGATTTTTTGTTCCAAAACCGCATCCAGAAGTTTGAGCGTATTTTTGCTCCCTTTCGGTCTTCCTGCCGGATTACCCGAACATCCTTTGAGAAATCGTGAATGTTTGGGCGGATTTTTATAACCGCTTTCACACATTGATTTTCTCCAATTTTTCTTGCAGTAATTGTTTATATGATTTTTGCAAGCCTTGATGAATAGCCCAAATTCCGGTTAATTCATGATATCGGCGGATGATCGTATCGATATATAATGGCTCATACTCAATTCCATAACAAATACGTCCGGCCTTTTCAGCGGCAATCAGTGTTGTTCCGCTGCCAAGAAACGCATCCAGCACAATATCGCCTCGTTTGGATGCATCCAAAATTGCATCGCGGACGAGCTCTACGGGTTTGACTGTTGGATGCATTTTGAGATTTTTTTGTTCAGA
>CAYLIN010000107.1:2971-4505 GCA_964383725.1 uncultured Azospirillaceae bacterium
CGCCAATCCATACAAATATAATGAACAGAATTCGCAACAGAATATTTGGACACATTCGCCATTGATGTTTTTAAAAACGAAATAAATTCAACCTCATTCATCTCACCGGAAGCGAACGCAAACTCTTTATGTTTTGTCTGACCAGCCCCACAAACATGTCCTTGAATCTTAACATTAAAAGGTACATCGATTAAAACCATATTGGCTTTAAGCTCTTCAAACAGATGTTGGTATGTTTCTTCTTTTAAAGAATCTCCACAAATAATTTTATGTTTTCCTAATAACCATATGTCACCTGACCGGCTGATAATTTCATTTTCCGAAACATACGGAACAGAGTTAAGTTTTTCATCCGCTTTGTCATTAGATTTGTTATCTGCCAGAAGAATATCTATTTCCTTAAAATCAAAACCGGTAATATCCAAATTTAACTCATCATCTAGATGCAGAGCCAGTTTTTCAATTTCTGAAAATTCCAGCTTTAATAAATTCGTATCCCATCGACCATTCTCCGATAATTTATTGTCCGCTATGCGATAAGCTCGTTTTTCCGGTTCTGAAAGGTGTATAAGGCGAACCACAGGAATAGTTTCCAGTTTCAACAGCTTTGCTGCCAACAGACGACCATGTCCGGCAAGTACCTCTGATTTTTCATCAATCAGAATAGGATTATTAAAACCAAAACGATCAATTGATTTGGCTATTTGCTGGATTTGTTTCTCATCATGAACCTTAGGATTTCCTTTATAATGATTAATATTTTCCAAGGCTGTATATTCAACTTTTATTTGTTCATTTGACATTATTTTTCTCCTGCTTTTTGTCTAAATAAAAATTTTTCATAAGAAAAACGCGATATATAATATACAAATGATGCATGAAACGCTTTATTATTTATTTTCAATACCTTACATAATAAAAAGACTTATATGAAGTTCTCAGACTTTTGCGTCTTGTTTTTTGTCTAAATCATCTATTTAAGTTGACTTCTTGTCCTATGTAAGTGTTATTGGACTTGCTATATATGGAAAAACAAGGAGTTAACTAAATGAAAAGGAAAATTTATCTACCAAAAAGTGCCGAAGAGCTCAAAAGATTAAGCCGGCAAAAACAAGCTGAGTTATGGGCTCGGTATAGCGACAGTCCTTATGAACGACAGTTTCGAGCATTGTGGTATTATATTGCTTGCGAGAATGCCAATCTTAAAATTGAACGCAAACATCTGACTAAATTGGAAAAATATGCTGAACACCCTGACGAATGTATGATTAAGGTATACAAAACCAAATACAACCTGCATTCAGGAGCCGAAATTATCAAGACCTATCGAGGGCGAGAATATAAAGTTACCATCGCTGAAACTAATGATTTTATCTACAATGGAGAGCATTACAAAACTTTGTCTGCCATCGCCAAAGAAATCTGTGGCATAAAAGTATCCGGCTACGACTTCTTCGGATTGAATAACAAACGGACATTAAAGGAAGCAACGCATGGCTAAAATCAATTGTGCAATTTATGTTCGTAAATCCAC
>CAYLIN010000108.1:0-4434 GCA_964383725.1 uncultured Azospirillaceae bacterium
CCTTGTTGATTTCGCCATGCCGCCAACTCAAAAATTTGTGTTTTATAAAGCTCGGCTATTGGCGCTAAACCGCCACAAGTATCGCCGTATAAGGTGCAATATCCCATCGCAATTTCTGATTTATTGCCACAAGCCAAAACAAGGTAATTGTGCTGATTGGATAGCGCCATCAAAATCTTGCCACGTTCCCTCGCCTGTAAATTCTCTAACACAATGTTTTTTGGTTGCTCGTTAAAAAGACTGGTTAAAAAATCTTTGTCCTTTTCAATAAAAGAATCGATACTGACTTCCTTATAATTAAGCTTATTTAATTCAGCTATTTTGCGGGCAATATCCAAACTCAATTGCGATGTGTGTTTTGTGGACATCATTAAGGCATGAACATGTTCACCACCCAAAGCATCAGCCGCCAAAACCGCTGTTACTGCCGAATCGAGCCCACCGGATAAGCCGAGAGTAACATCTGTAAAACCATTTTCCTTACAATAGTTTTGCATGCCGCGAACAAGTTTTTGCCATATTGCCTGCATTAGATTTCTCCTTGTTTGGGATTTATAAATTCTTCAACAAAATGGTGATTAATCGGACTGACAAAATTCCGCCAACGGGAATCGCCTATTGTTATCATATCTCGAACCATGCTTCCCGATACATACGGAAAATCAGGATTGGTACGATCTATACATTCAATATTTGAAAAACTGTTTTTGAACCATTGTGCATCATACGGGCTACCAGCAAAATAAACATCTGGACGACCGCGTTCCGGCATGTTTTCATTCAAAAAATCGAGCACAAATTCAGCCCACTGTACCGGATTGTTAATATCAAACAACCCCATCACTCGCAAACGCGGCGTTTCATCGGCAAAACAATTCAAAATCATTTGTTTACGCTGCATATATGTAAAAGGATTACGTTGTGTTCCCTGCTCTTGAATAGAGCCGAGAATAATTGTCACCTGAGCACATTTTTCAAGCATTTGTCTGATAACCCGCTCATGTCCGATATGTAACGGTTGAGCACGCATAACCGCTAAGCCGTGTTGGTAGAGATATGTCATTTTGCCTCCCTTTCTGCTAAAAAGTTTAGCGGTGCTGTTGGAATTTTGCAAATACATTTTATATTGACAGGCAAAATCATGCCCTTAAAATAAAATAAACTTCACTTGAAAGCTGACTGATGAAAATACCTTATCTTATCTGTTTATCCCTTTTACTTGCTATTCCCGCAACCGTCAAAGCCGGAGAATGGGATTTAAATGCGGAAGGTTATGCGCAAGGGCTTTACGGATACGCGGCAACGCCTCATCGTTTTGATAACCAGAACAAAAATAATCACGGCGTGGGCAAAGGAGAAATTAATCTTTCTGCAGCGTATGACTTTGATGATGATTATCGCCTCAGCTTTAATCTGGACATCAACGGTGGTGTTGACCGTGATTTAAAATCATATAACCAAGGGGCGTGGGGTGAAGAAGCCTATGTAATTGCCGATAGTCCTTATGGACGATTAATGCTTGGACAAACATTCAACGTTGATACTCAGTTTCATGAAGCTGCACCGACAGCAGGAGCAATAGCCAATAACAATGATGTGGTTGATTTTATAAGCAATCCTAACTGGAAACGCAATAAACACACAACCAAATTTGCAACGCTTAACACCACATATATTAACACCGATGGTGTTGCCGCTAAAGCCAGCTATATCACACCGGAAATTTACGGTACAATGCTTGGGCTTACGTATGTTCCCGATGCCTACAATCGCAGAGGGTTGATAAACAAGCATGCCTCTTACGAAAAAGACGGTGGTTTTATTTCTTCTCTCTACACCAATCAAGATTTTTGGGGTGTTGATGTTAAAGCCAGCCTGGGTTATGCTGAATTTCATGATGATGACAAGGAAATGTCTGCCAGTTTACAACTCTCTCGCGGTAATTGGACTCTGGGTGGCGGTTATCGAAAAACTTATATTGATGGTAAAGAAAAAAATATTGTTTCTGTATCCGAACAAACACCTGAGCTTTTTGACAACTATCGCGAAGGCGAGGCTTGGAATGTGGGAATCGGCTATGAAATCGGTCCTTTCAAAACGGCTCTGAGCTATTTTGAAGCCAAAGCTTCTCGCACAGACAATAAAGATAAAATCGTAACATTTTCCAATCAATACCAAGTCAACAAATATGTTGAAATTTACGCAGCAGCCGCTCATGTCGATTTTGAAGGACAAAACAGCCAATTGCAAAATAACAATCAAGGATATGCGTTTGTTACGGGAATTGGCATTACTTTTTAAGGACGTTTTTTATGCCTGATATTTTATTTTATTCAACGAATGAAGATTTTAAAACCGACCTGCAAGACCAAATAGCACACCATGCTAAAGAATATGGTTTTGTTGAAGAGGACAATGAGGTTGGTCCTGATATTGTTATTGTTGATGAAGATTTGCAAAAAGCTGTGGAACTGCAACAAAAATATGCAAATGCGCCTTTGTTTTGGCTGACATCAACACCGGAAGCACTTCCGGATGATGTTAATCCGAATCACCTTATGGTTAAACCTTTTCGTTTAACTCATTTTCTTGATGAACTACATTCTTGTCTTAATCTTTTTGATAATAGTGAAGACGGCTATATCTGCTTTAATCAGTATATTGTCCGACCGATAAAAAAAGATATTGTTAATCAGCGCAATAATGAAGTCATCAAACTGACAGAAAAAGAAGTTGCCATCATTAAATATCTTTACAAATCACAAGATCATATCGTTACAAAAAATGACTTGCTGCAAAATGTGTGGGGATATGCGCCAGATGTGACGACTCACACGATTGAAACACATGTTTATCGTCTGCGTCAAAAAGTTGAGCATGAAGATGAAAACGCTCAGTTGATTGTCACAATTGACGGTGGATACAAGCTTAAAGTTTAATTTCAGCAACAACTGGAATATGGTCTGACGGACGCTCCCAGCTTCGAGCTTCTGAGATTAATTGTACAGAAAGAAGCCTATTTTCCAAAGCCGGAGTTACCCAAATATGATCTAACCGCCGGCCTTTGTTATTGGTTTGCCAGTTGGGATTACGGTAACTCCACCATGAATAAATCTTTTCCGGTTCACGATGAAATTTGCGTACCACGTCCACAAAGTCAAGCGACTGGAACAAACGCTGCAAACGGCCTGTTTCTATCGGCGTATGAGAGACAATTTTCAAAAGCTGTTTATGATTCCAAACATCATTTTCTGACGGGGCAACGTTAAAATCACCACAGAATAGAATTTTTTTACCTTTTAACTCATTTTTGCGCTGTTCATAGTGTTCCGACATGTCATCCATAAAGCATAGTTTATGAGCAAAAGACAAGTTAATAACGGGATCCGGAATATCGCCGCCGGCCGGAATATAAATATCATTAATCTCAATATCATCAAAAACCGTGGCACGAATATGACGGGCATCGGTTTTGCCAACCCAATCTATTTTAGCAATATTTTGTAACGGATGTTTAGAAAGAATCGCCACGCCATTATAGCCTGGCATACCATATAGTGCAATATGCGGATAACCAAGGTTTTTGACATCGTCAAAAGGAAAATCATCCTCTTTGGCTTTGACTTCTTGCAGGCAAATAATGTCAGCTCCGGATTGTTCCGTTAATCTTTTGAGTAACTCTAAACGGATACGGATAGAATTAACATTCCAAGTGGCAAGTTTGAAAGATGTCATTGTTATCTTTTCTTCTTATAGTTCTTCGGATTAGATTTTTTATCTTTAAACTTAAAGAGTTTTTCATCTAATGCACCGTCTTTTTTGATATTATACAAAGACACCGTTACTTCAACACTTTGCGGGTCAACAATTTTCCATTGTTTCAATTCCATCGGATTGTTGGAAAAAACCAGAGTTATCGGCCCTAAATCGCCTTTTTCGATATAATCAAGCGTGATGCTGGTGGTGCCGGAATCTTGATAAAAATCAGCAACTTTTATTTTTTTGCCGTCAATTTTAATATCTTTGGCCAGAATCAATGTCGCCGGAATATCATCATAGTCAATGTGTGTTACTTGATCTAAATCTGTATCATTATAGACGATATAGTTTCCATCTCCGACAATTAAAACATTGGTCGGAGCTGCGTATTCCATGCGAATCTTATTTGGCTTTTCAATAAACAGACGACCTTCTGCCGTTCCGCCATTGCTGGACATTTGTACAAACTCAGCTTCCATGCTTTGCATATTGTTCAAATATGTTTCTATTTTTTTGATATTTTCAGTATTTTGAGCCTGAGCATTTGTACTCAAAAATAAAGCGGCAATAAGAGCAAAAGCTGTTTTCATTGTCATAAACCTTGTTTGTTATACCACGCTTTTTTAATATAATCGATAAAATGAAATAGTAAACACAAAATGCCCTCTGTAAACA
>CAYLIN010000109.1:0-4418 GCA_964383725.1 uncultured Azospirillaceae bacterium
ACATACGCTCAATCTTCAAGATTTTAGTTTTTCCATCGAATTTAGCCAGCTCTTCATTGACCTCCGATGCTTTGATTTTGCGCATTCGGTTTATCACTGTCATAGTGCTATCTTGGTTTATCTGTGTCAGAGAATCGAGCCGCTTTATCTCGTTTTTTATGAAGTTGTTTTCCCTCTTCAAAATAAGCGGATTAGCTTCTATTTTCTCTTTCATCTCCTGAGGGATTTTTGCTTTTACAAGCTCAGCATGCCATTCGTCATAAACTTCTTTATCCGTCAGATATACCGGAGGCCACACAAGCTGGGCAAACAAACAGCATATAAAAAGCGCGAAACTTCCTGCTACTTGGATTACACCCTTTTCATCTTTCGAACAAAAGAACCAAACCAAAATACATAAGAAGATTAACACTATAAAACCGCCCGCCAATGTTTCAACCATTGCAGAAGCAACCGCAGCCACACCGGCAGTAAGGCAGAAGTATACGAAGTCATCAACTTCACAAGTGTTGCTAGATTCAGCCATGAAAAGCAAAAGCACCAACAGAGTAACGATAAAAATCACCAGATACGCTGTTCCAAGCAGCTGCCATCCCCAAGTGAGGAAAACAGCGGAAAGAAACCAGAGAATAGGATTCTTCAATTTTTTTAATGTTTCCATAATTTTTTGATTTTAGAATTGTTTGTTAATAATTTATTTTATTCTCGCATTTTAGACAAACGCCCTCTTTTGTCAAGTTATATTATTCTTGTCAAAATTATGCCGCTATAGTATAATTATTGTATTCGGAGGTTTGCCATGGAAAAAGAAGCTGTTCGACAACAATTGTTATTATTGAAAGGAAATGATCTTTTTCCTTTTGATGATACGTTTCTTTTAGATGTTTTACACAGCAATCCTCAAAGAACTGTTTTTGAAACATACAAAACAGACGGAGATAAAAAAGTTTCTTCTACAATTGTCCGTGTTGCCGAAAACACAGAATCTGCTGCATGGCAAGATTTAGTTCATGAAAGTTCCGTTTCATCCCTTTTTCGTGCTCAAGGCATGCATTCAAAAATTTCAGATGTAAAACTGTATCAAGATGATAAAATCGCTTTTACACATCATCAAAAAATTGAAGGGCAACTACTGGAAGGACGTAAAGGCACTGAGATATTAAATAATCTATCGCCGCAACAAAAGAAACTTTTTGCTGAAGATTTAGCTGTTTTTTTCGCCGAAATACATTCTATCCCTCCGGAAACAGTCAAACATCTTCCTCAAGGTTCTCAGAAAGCAATCAGCTATGATTACGAAAAAGATCCGAACTTTGATTATAAACAAAGTAAAGAGAATTTACGCTCATTTGGCCTCAATTTAGATGATTTTAGAGTTCCAATTACTCAAGATTCTGTTTTTTGCCATAATGACTTACATGGAGGAAATCTCGCAGTTGATCCTGAAAAAAATCATATATTAACCGGAATTTTTGATTTGGGAAATGCTGATATAAATAATCGATCGGCTGACTTTGTTAAGATATGTGCCATTGATAGAAATTTAGCACATCATGTTGTTACTCATTATAATAAACTTACAGGACAACACGTTCAAATGAAGGAAATTGACTATCAATATCTGAATTGGATGATGGCTAGTTACGAAAGCCTTAAACAACAAAATTTATCGGAAGAAACTCGAGCGAAAGTAGAACATTGTTATAGAGAAGATTTGACGAAATTTAAACTTGATACCATCAAGGAGAAAAAAGAACAGTGCAACAGTCAATCTTCCACTCGTCCCCAAACACAAAGTGTGTCCCCACACATCTTAAACAACATCTTTGACCGAGAGAGTAGCAGATAATCTACCATCCGACCAAAAACAGTTAAATCAGTCGATTTTCCTAAAAAGGAGAAATGCTATTATGAACAACAAAAAAACTCCAGAGCCTGTAAAAGCTCCGGAGCTTTCTTAAGTTATTAAGTTTATGCGACTTTAACGTTGCTTACTTTGGCATCAAAAATAATTTTTGCACCTTCAATATCAGCTTCGGTTCCGCCGGTACAGCCGTCCGTAACTTTAACAGCCAATACTTGTTCTGAAATATAAGCCTGATTTTCCTGCAAAGCCTGAGCCAACTCTGCATCAGATGTTGCATAACAAAGCTCAATTCTGTCAGAAATATTAAAATCTTTATCCTTACGTAATGTTTGAACCAAACGAACGAAGTCGCGAGCCATGCCTTCACGTTTCAATTCTTCGGTTACGTTCGTATCCAAAGTGACAACAGCTTTATTATCAGCAAAAGCCTTGCCGGCAACGCCCCCTTTCATATCCAGACGGACTTCAAACAAGTCTTTGGTCAATGTCTTTCCGGCAATCAGCAACGTACCGTCATCATTCAACTGCCACTGCCCTTGCTTATAGGCGCCCATAACAGGTCCCATATCTTTACCTAAGGCTTTACCCAGCAACGGCGTATAAAGATAAACGGTTTTTGAAGCATATTTTGACAGATCATTGTCAAACTTAACTTCTTTAACATTCAGCTCATCTTTGACGATTTCTTGATACGCTTCGTCAAGTTCAGCACCGATGACGGTCAAGCTGCTCAGCGGCAAGCGGTTGCGCAGATTTTTCTCTTCACGAATGAATTTGGCTGTTGAGCACAAATCTTGAACAAAATCCATTGCGTCAACCAAGTCTTTGTCATAGACAATGCCGTTCAATTGCGGATAGTCTGTTAAGTGAACAGATTCTTCACCCGTCAGGTTTTTGAACATATATTCACTGACAAACGGTATTAATGGCGCTGCGATTTTAGCGACATTGACCAAAACAGTATATAATGTATCAAAGGCTTTCGCGTCACCTTCCCAAAAACGGTCACGTGTCCGACGAATATACCAATTGTTCAAAATCTCCATAAAAGCAGAAATTTCGTTAGTTGCCATAGAAACATCATAAGTTTCAAGCCCTTGTTTGACAACATCTCTCAAATGTTTCAACTTGGAGAGAATATAGTTGTCAATTGCCTCACTTGAAGTACTGATTTCCTTAGCCTTATATTCCTCAGCATTGGCATACAATGTAAAGAAGTAGAATGCATTCCACAACGGAATCAAAGCCACACGGGCGGCTTTGGCGATTTCTTTACCTTCTTTATCAACTGCTAAATTGCCGCCTTTCAAAACCGGAGAAGAAACTAAGAACCAACGCAAAGCATCTGAACCGATATTATCCAAAACTTCATTCGGGTCAGGATAATTCTTCAGGCGTTTGGATAATTTCTGCCCCCCCTCAGCCATCAGCAAACCGGTGCAAATACAGTTTTTGAAAGCCGGACGATTATGCAAAGCTGTTGACAGTACTGTTAATGTGTAAAACCAACCACGGGTCTGATCAATCGCTTCCACAATGAAATCTGCCGGAAAATGATTCTCAAACCATTCTTTATTTTCAAACGGATAATGGATTTGAGCATAAGGCATTGAGCCGGATTCAAACCAACAGTCAAAAACATCACCGACACGGCGCATCATGGTCTGACCTGTCGGGTCATCCGGGTTCGGATAAACAACATCATCAATATACGGTTTATGCAGGTTGGTGACTTCAACACCTGTTTTTTCCTTAATCTCCGCAATAGAACCGAAGACATCGACTCTCGGAAATTTCGGATTATCAGATTTCCAAACAGGAATCGGTGTTCCCCAGAAACGATTGCGAGAAATTGACCAATCGCGAGCACCTTCCAGCCATTTACCGAAACGGCCGTCTTTAATATGTCCCGGGATCCAGTTAATCTGCTGATTGTTGGCAACCATTTCATCACGGAAATCTGTTACCTTAACGAACCAAGAAGACATTGCTTTATACATCAACGGTGTATCTGTCCGCCAGCAGAACGGATAAGAGTGGGTATATTGTTCTTTTTTGACCAAGATACCGCGTTCTTTTAACAATTGCATAATCGGTTCGTTGGTTTCAAACACCTGCTTACCTTGATAGTCTGGAACTTCGGCCGTAAATTTACCGGCTTCATCAACCGGACAAACAACTGGGAAGTTTTCATCATAAGCTCGGCAAGCGTCAAAGTCATCTTGACCAAAACCCGGAGCAATATGAACGATACCGGTACCGTCTTCAGTCGAAACGAATTCACCGGACAAGACCTTAAATGCGCCCTGCTCTTTAAGATGTTTGAAATACGGGAACATCGGTTCATAACTCATTCCAATCAAATCAGCTCCTTTAAGGGTAGCGACTTCTTGAGCGTTTTCCAGCTGTTTTTTGTAACGTCCTTTTAAAGCTGTTGCGAGAATATATTTCTCATCGCCTTCCTGCATAACGGAATAATCTATTTCTTTTCCAACAGCCAACATCAGGTTTGACGGCAAAGTCCATGGTGTGGTGGTCCAAACCAAAATAT
>CAYLIN010000110.1:0-4287 GCA_964383725.1 uncultured Azospirillaceae bacterium
AATAACAGGAACAACTGCAATTAATGTGGTGTAACTTAGAGCTGCTGCAACACGAAAAATTGTTCCACTTTCTATCCGTTGGAGCAAGAAAATAAAAAATTGTCGACAGATTGAGATTTTGCTGAACAGCCCCAAAGCAAAGCTTTTTGCGTATTTATTGACCCACATTCTACACCCGTGAAAAAAAGTTGTTTACAAAATTGCTTAAATTTTATAGAAATCTAGCTATAATTCAAGCGTTTTAATTTTAACTGTTAATTTTGAAAAAAGGAAAACATTATGACTGAAACAACAGCTTTAATGGCTGGAAAAAAAGGCCTGATTATGGGCTTGGCCAATGATAAGTCAATTGCATGGGGGATTGCTCAGGCTTTGAATGCTCAGGGTGCTCAGATTGCCATTTCTTATCAAAATGAAGCTTTGGAAAAAAGAGTTCAGCCTTTAGCTGCTCAACTTGATAGAGAGCCTTTGTTGATTAAGTGCGATGTTTCTGATTCTGCAAGTGTTGAAGCTTGTTTTAAAGAATTAGGTGATAAGTGGGGGAAAATCGATTTTGTAGTTCATGCTATTGCTTTCTCTGATAAGAATCAACTGAAGGGACGCACAATTGATACAACTCGTGACAACTTCAAAATGACAATGGAAATTTCTTGTTTCTCTTTCTTGGAGGCTTGTAAGTATGCTTCTCCGATTATGAATGAAGGTGGCGCTATTGTTACTTTGACGTATATGGGATCTGAGAGAGTTTTGCCAAACTACAATATTATGGGTGTAGCTAAGGCTGCTTTGGAAGCTTCTGTTCGTTATGCTGCAATGGATATGGGCAAACAAGGTGTTCGTGTTAATGCTGTTTCTGCCGGTCCGATTAAAACTTTGGCAGCTTCCGGTATTGGTGATTTCCGTAAAATTTTACACTGGAACGAATTGAACACACCGTTACGTCGTAATGTGACACAAGATGAAGTTGGTATGATGGTTATGAGCCTATTATCTCCTTGCGGAGCCGGTGTAACAGGTGAAGTTATTCACGTTGACTGTGGATATCATATTCAAGGTATGCTTAATTTGGATACAGCTGTTGAAACAGGTAAGATGCTTTGTGAATAAGCGAATGTCCTTTGTTTAAAAAATCTCCCGTATATTGCGGGAGATTTTTTTATTTTTCAATTTGTTCATTTTCGTTAGTTTTTCTTTGGAGGCGATTGGCCAGCCAAGGTAAAGTTTTTCCTTGGAATAGAACGGAAATGATAACTAGGAAGAAAATCAGGTTGAAAATATAGACAGCATCCGGAATACCTTTCATTAGCGGATATGTCGCTAAGATAATCGGGACGGCTCCTTTCATACCGGCACAACAAATGATCAGTTGATTGGTAAAAGAATAATCACTTTGCCACAAGCATATGAAGACGGCTAAGGGGCGGGCAATAAGCATTAAAAAGAGAGAACAAGCAAAACCAACCGGCATGACAGAGGTCAGTTCATGGGGGTTGACCAGAAGTCCCAGCATCAGGAACATACAAATTTGCATAATCCAAGCCAGAGAATCATTAAAACGCATTAAGTGACGGCGATATAGAAAAGCACTGTTGCCGATAATTATTCCTCCGATATAGACAGCCATAATTCCACTGCCGCCGGAAAGCTGTGTTAAACTGTAAATAAGGAAGGCAACACCTATTCCGTAAACAGGATATAATCCATGATAGGGAATGTGTGCTTTTTGTAAGGCGTAAACAGCCAAACGTCCCAAGGCTATTCCTAAGATTATTCCGATAAACATTTGACGCAAGAAAAAGCCGAGGAAAAAGTTTATTGATATTTCGGGTTCGGTGATGGCAGTTAGGGCTGCCATTGTTAAAAAGACAGCCATCGGATCGTTACTGGCGGATTCAAATTCAATGAGAGATTTATCTCTGGTGTTTATGCAAATTCCTGATGAACGGAGAGCTGAAAAAACGGCAGGTGCATCGGTTGAGGAAACAATAACGCTGAGCAGTAAAGATATTTCAAACGGTAATTTTATGAGATAGTGGGCTCCGAGAAATAAAAATACGGCTGTCAGAAAAACTCCAACAGTTGCTAAAATACCCCCACGTAATAAAACGGGGCGTACGTTGTTCCATTTGGTCATAAGTCCGCCGTTAAACAAAATGAAAATCAGCGCTAATGTGCCGACATAGTTCGTCAGGCGAGAATCTTGAAAGTTTATTTTACCGATGCCGTCAACGCCGGTTAACATACCCAGGCCTAAAAAAAGCAAAAGAGATGGTATGCCAAACCGGTCTGATACTTTATTAGCAAAGACGCAGAGTAAGAGTAAGAAACCGGCGACGGCAAAATAAACATCAATATTCATGGTTAAACCTTGTTTTTTTATTTGATATAATTTTTCTGGGTTGTTTTTCTATGTTTCTTATAGCTTTTTAATGATTAAATTTTCGTTATAAAATAGATATAATAGTAGAAAAGTAGCAAAAGTCGGGATATGATATTGGTGTTTTGAAAAGGAGAGTGATATGCAGAAAATTATACCCCCATTATTAAAAGCCGGAGATGAGGTCAGAATCGTTGCGCCATCAAGAGGAATTAAAATTATCGGAGCTGATAGTCGGGAGCTGGCTGCTCAGCGTTTTAAGGCGATGGGTTTGAATGTATCATTTGGACGTTATACGACAGATGAAAATTGGGATTTGATGGGGACATCTTCCATAAAACAACGGGTGGATGATATTATGGAAGCTTTTCAGGATAAAAATGTAAAGGCGATTTTTACGATTATTGGCGGATTCAATTCTAATCAGCTTCTTCCTTTTTTGGATTATGAAGTCGTTAAACAGAATCCGAAAATTTTTTGCGGCTTTTCGGATATTACGGCGTTGTTGAACGCTTTTTATGCTCGGAGCGGTTTGGTGACATTCAGTGGACCGCATTATAGCTCTTTCGGCATGTTGAAGGGGTTTGATTATACGTGGAATTGCATGAAAGATATGTTGTTGGGGAAACGTTCATATTCTTTTGATGCCTCTGAAGTGTGGAGTGATGACTTGTGGTTTATTGATCAACAGAATCGTGAGTTTGTTGTCAATGATGGGCCGTGGATTATCAGAAACGGAAAAGCACAAGGGACAATAATCGGCGGTAATCTGAGTACGTTAGTTTTGCTGAATGGTTCTTCTTATCGTCCGGCGTTTGAAGACTGTACAATCTTATTTGTTGAAGATTGTTATACATCTGATATTGATGACACGACATTTTTTAGAGAATTGCAAGCGATGGCCTATCAGCCGGATTTTGCTAATGTGAAGGCTTTGGTTATCGGGCGTTTTCAAAAGGCTTCCGGTGTGACGAGAGAAAAGTTGGAATATATTGTGAATTCTATTCCTCAACTGGCGGATATTCCTGTGATTGCGAATGTTGATTTTGGACATACAACGCCGATGGCAACGTTGCCTATTGGTGGTGTTTGTGAAATTGATGATGGAAAAATTATTGTTCATGTTTAGGATGGGATAAATGCCAGATTTTGAGTTGGAAAATACATATGGCTTTCCGGTTGTCGGAATCGATGAGGCCGGACGGGGACCTTGGGCCGGACCGGTGGTTGCCGGAGCGGTGGTAATTAAAGACAGAAATTTGGATGAGTTTTTACTCAAAGGGCTTAATGATTCAAAAAAGCTTTCGTCATCAAAGAGAGAGGCGCTTTTTGAGCATTTGTTTGAGGCTCAACATCGTGGTCAGGTTTGCATCGGAATTGGTCAAGCCAGTGCGGAAGAAATTGACCATTATAATATTTTACAAGCGACATTTATGGCTATGCGGCGAGCTTATGAGGCTTTGTCAGATAAACCTTTGGCGGCCTTAGTTGATGGAAATCGGATGCCGAAGGAATTTCCATGTGTTTGTCAAACGGTGATTAAGGGAGATGGAAAGTCTTACTCAATTGCAGCAGCGTCAATTGTTGCTAAGGTATATCGTGACAGGTTAATGACCAAATTGGCTGAGGAATACCCGTATTACGGATTTGAAAAAAATGCCGGTTATGGGACAAAACTCCATATTGAGGGGTTGAAGGTTCATGGGGTTATTGATGAACATCGGAAATCGTATCGACCGATACAGGAATTTTTGCGACAGAAAGTCGGTTAAAAAATTTTTTTGCCTGCCCTTTAATAATTATTAACTAAATTACGTTCATACTGTTGCTGTTGGAATTTAACACCTTGGAAAATGGTTGGTTAAAATGAGCAGTATGCAAACAAAAAAAATCCTTAATACAATTATTAA
>CAYLIN010000111.1:0-4254 GCA_964383725.1 uncultured Azospirillaceae bacterium
AGAAGTCCCCCGTTTTTTATTCTCCCACTCGTTATACGCAAGATTTCTGCCCTGTCCGTTTTTTGTAATAATTGGCTGAATACCAAAAGCAAGACATACCCTGTCTGAATACTCTCGAATACGCTTTAGCGTTTTTTGATTGTCATTATATTTTTCGCCCGTCAAGGAGTAGGCATTTACTATGAAGTGATTATGCAAATGCTGTTTATCAAGATGTGTCGCAATAACCACTTGACAATCATCACCAAAGACCTTTCTTGCAAAAGCTTTGGCGATCCTGTGTGCAAGTTCGGGAGAAACATTATTTTTAGGGTCAAATGACTGAATATAGTGGATAGCCTTAACGCTGCCCTTGCCCTCCAGAGGCAAGGGGGCATTAAACTTTTCTCCCGAAAAATGCTCGAAAACCGTTTTCATTGCAAGATAGGCGTCCTCGGCATTTGTCAGGCAATTCAGAGAAGTGATGTAGAGCAAGTCCTCGGTTTTATCGGGGTTAAGGATATAAGCTAAACTTTTGTTGACGGTAGTGTGGATAGGAATTGATTTAACGTATGGCATAACAGCGCATTTTCCTTTCGCAATTTTTCAATATCCTCGGCGTAAATGTTGTTTGTTTCATTTGCTTTTTTAGCGATCTGATTGATGTTGTTTCCGATGATACGCAGGGCGTTCATTACGGGGGCAACATTTTTTGCAGTGTAACAGGTGATTTGCCCGTTCACAGATATTTGTCTGATATATGTTCCTGTTTTCATTGACAAGGCGTCAGCCCGTTTTTCAACCTCATGCCATTCCTCCATAGGGTATGTGACTTTCTTTTCTTTAACTTTTTTATATTTTCTCAAAACATTTCCTCCAGTTCAAAAGCGGTCTTAGGCAAAGCCTAAAAATCAAGTAAATATACTTTTAGGGTGGCGAGTTCCATAAAAGTTTTTTGCGGGGTAATGCCTCAAAAATGTGAAAGTGGTAAGAATGCACCACTTTCTGTGCTTGCTAAACATACTCCAAAACAAAAAACGGACTCCCGATTTTGGGGTCGGTTTGCCCGTATGGGCGAACCCCCTCAAAAATATTCTGCGGTGGCGAACAGCAGAATATTTTTCCCCTCTATAATACACTTAATAAATTGGCAATAATGTAAGCCAATTTTAAAAAAATGTTTCTTATTTTGCCCTTTTACACAAATAAATCATATAAATATGTGCAAATAGTAGAATGTGAAAAAATCTTTTTCAATCAGACTTACAAAAAGGCGTATTTTTTAAGTGATAGGTGAAGGGTATAATTAAGCAGTTATTACCTTCGCCGCTGATAACTGCACTTCGCCAAATGTTATCCCTTTAAAATTAACGAAAAAAGGGTGTAATAGCAGACGGATATTTTCAAAGAGATACGGGACAGGGTGTCAATGCCGGATGTGGCAAGATTCTACGGTTTGCAGATAAATCGTTCGGGAATGGCTTGCTTTCCGTTTCATCAAGAGGAAACGCCAAGCCTTAAAGTTTATAACGATCATTTCTATTGTTTCGGCTGCGGTGCAACAGGCGACTGCACAGGATTTGTTGCCAAGCTGTTTGGTATCTCTCAGCTTGAAGCAGCAAAGAAAATCAACCACGATTTTGGACTTAACCTTATTAACGGGGAAATTGTTGTCCATGTTAATAAGGAACTGCAAGCCGAGAACGATTATCGAATGTGGCTGCAAAAAGCGGGGGATACTCTTTCGGATTATCTTACCAAACTTACAAAGTGGAGAAAAATTTATGCTCCCCCAAATTTTGGAGAGCAGCCTCACCCGCTGTTTGTGGAGAGCCTTATGAAAAAGGAACACATAGAATATCTTTGGGAAGTGTTGGCATTTGGTTCGGATAAAGAAAAACGACAGCTTTATGCAAGCTGCCGGGAGGATATTTTGAAAATACGGGAACGCCTTGACAAGCTCGCCGCTGCAGAGCGACCCGTGAAAAGAAAAGTAATTTAATGGGAAATTGTGTTTTTAAGACGAAGAAAACGCTAAAATAATTTTAATATCAATGGAGGTAGCGAATGAGTACAGATAATTATAGTGTAACTGTTGAAACAACAACAAAGAAAAGGCTGCTTACAATCAAAGAGGCAGCCGAACTTATTGATGGGATAACAGAGTATCGTGTTCGTCAGATGTGTAAAAGCGGACAGCTTCCCTGCTTTAAGGCAGGAAGGAAGTACCTTATAAATGCTGACACACTTTATAAGGTAGTATTCGATCCTTAATAAAATTTTTTAGAAAATATTTCGAGAAATTTTAAAAAAAGGCTTGACATTTACCACTTTAAAGCGTAAAATTATAATTGGAGATAAGAAAAACTCAGCTTAATATGTTGGCGCATAAAAAGCTGAGTTCCGACAAACCAACGCTGACTGAAAGACAGCGATACAGTAAGCCTCGCAAGTATATTGTATCACAAACTGTCTTTCAAGTCAAGCAAAAACTGAAAGGCAGTGAAAAAAATGGCAAGCATTATCAAACGAAACGGGAGTTACCTCATCCGTACAAACTGCGGTTATGACAGGAGCGGCAAAAAAATTCAGCACAGCATGACATGGACTCCCTCTCCGAATATGACCAAGCGGCAGATTGAACGTGAGGTTGAAAAACAGGCAAGTCTGTTTGATGAGAGGTGCAGGAACGGAATAGTTCTTGACAACAGAATGACCTTTGAGAGTTACATAAACGATGTGTGGATAGGTCGTGCCGAAAAAAATCTTAAGCCAACCACATTCAGAAGATACAAGGGATTTTTGAAACGGATAATACCTGCACTGGGAAATATGCGTATGGAAAAAATTCAGCCTTATCATCTGTATTCATATTATGATGATCTTCGGGATGTCAAGAGGGAAGATACCAAGTATACTCCGAATGAGATGGCAATCGAGCTTAGTCATTCATTGAAGCGTACCAAATTTGCCAATGATGTGAAAATTGCTCTGGGGACGATCGACAGGATCAGGGCAGGGAACACGGTCAGCGGAGCAACAGCCAAAAAGTTTTCCGAGCATTTCGGAAAAAAGGTTGAAACGCTTTTCAATGCTGATGAGCAGAACTTAGCCGACAGAACGATTTTACATCATCACCGTCTGATTTCCGCAATACTTCAGAGTGCCGTTTATGATATGGTGATATTGAGCAATCCATGTTCACGGACAAAAGCACCGAGGGTCGGCAGAACGGAGGCAAAATTTCTTGATGAGTTCCAGGCAGAACAGCTTTTGAATACGGTTTATGAAAAAGCAGACCACCCCTATGATGTTATCATACAGCTTATTCTGTACACGGGAATGCGCCGTGGAGAGGCATTGGGGCTGGAATGGGAGGATATTGATTTTGTGAACAATGTCATTACCATTAGACACACTCTGCAATATCTTCCCGAAAAAGGTGTGTTTGAGGAAGAAACGAAGAACACCTCCTCAATGCGTTCTATCAAGGTGGGACAGGATTTGATTGATATTCTTAATGATTTTCGTGACTGGCAGGACGCTGAGCGTGAACAGGCAGGGGAGTTCTGGACGGAGAGCGGAAAGATATTTACTGCAAAGGATGGCAGACCGATAAATCCGGGGACGGTCACGAGTTGGTTTCATAATTTTGTTGAAGCAAATGATCTTCCGCCAATTTCGATCCATGGACTGCGGCACACCAATGCCTCAATTATGATTTCAAGCGGCGTTCCCATAACCACGACTGCTAAAAGGCTAGGTCATAGCACGTCTGCAACGACGAGTAAAATCTATGCTCATGCCATAGCCTCGGCAGACGCAGCGGCGGCTTCGGCTATTCAGGCGGTTATTCCTTTAAGGAGAAGAAAATAGTAACATATAAAGAATCTTGATTATTTTATCAGGGTTCTTTTTACATATCCAGAAATATAAGCAAAATATGCTTTAAGTCTAACCCCTCAAAAATCTATTTCAATGCAATATTTCCGCTTCAATTTTCCGTCGTTATTATACAACCAGCACCAATAATACTCATATTTCCTATCAAATCTAAAGAATCTGCGACAGTTCTAATACAACCAGGAATTTCTCAGTATATACGTCATCCTATACACCAAACCATCGTCGTATCACCAATAAAAGCATAAAAAAGTTATGGTAAATCATCAAGAGTTGTTATGCATAAAAAATCCCGTACTTAAAAATGAACTTCATCTTGTAACAAATTGCCATCTTTATCATCTGTGTTGCTTATAATACGGATTCATTCAT
>CAYLIN010000112.1:0-4192 GCA_964383725.1 uncultured Azospirillaceae bacterium
AAATATTAACTTGCTATTAATAAAACAAAGAAGCCTGACTGTCTAGTAAAATTTTGCTAAAAACTAATGATTGCCCCATAAAAATACAAAAAGACGAAGTTTAGAAAACTGGCATAAACCAACCACCAAAAATAAGGATAGAGCAACCAAGAGGCTTTCTTGTCGATTTTACTGAAAATCTGTATCATTCTGAAGACAACCGCGTCAAGGAAAAGGATAATGACAAGTGCCAAACCGATATAACCGAGGTAGAAAAAGACAAAGCACCAGATAATTTGCAGTAAAAGTTGTCCGACAAACAGAAGATTTATCTTTCGTTGGCAATTAAAATCAGTACGAATTAAGGTCAAAGCAAAGGAAATGGCCATCAAAAAATATAAACTGCTCCAAATAATCGGAAACCATGAATTGGGAGGCGTGAAAGGTGTTGACGGCAGATTATCATACCAAGCAGCTAGACCATATCGAGTAAAAAATCCGCCAATATAAGAGGTTAGAGCAACAAGAACAAAAGCATAAATAAATTTTATGATGTTTTTCATAACGATATCCTTGCCAATTAAAGAATTTTATATCATATTTAATATGATTTTACGTCATTTAAAGAACTGGGGCTGATTTTGGAACTGAAACATCATCTTGTTTGCGGAAAAATTAATAAATTTTATAATTCATTGTTGATTGATGTCCGTTTGGAAGACGGGACTATCGTTCCGGCTTTTTGTTCCTCGATGAAAGTTAAATCATTATGCAAACCTGAAACAGTTGTTTACCTGAAACAACATCAAGCACCGCGTATTGTCAGAAATGAACTTGAGTTTATTTCCCATAAAAACGAAAGAATTTTGGCCAATATTTCTTATAATCGCCAATTGTTCAAAGAGGCATTTGAAAAAGGAATTATTTCAGAATTACAAGAATATAATACTTGCCGAGAAATTGAAAACGGTGATTCGTTGACGCATATTGATTTTGAAGTAAGTGGTGAAAATCATCAAAAATGTGTGGTTTTTATAGAAAATATATATAATAAATCCGGCAATTTTTCACTTTTTCCGGAAAGTATAAACTTCTTTGAAATGGAAATGTTTGAGAAATTATCTTACTTGCGTAGCCATGGATATAGAACAATGATTTTTATGATTGTGCCTAGAAGTGACTGCTTAGAAGCCAAGTTTAGCTGGACGTTAAATCCGATTGCCGCTGCAAAAATGTATGATGAGGCAAAAAAAGGACTGGAATTTGTTTGTTATGCTTGTAATGTTGAAAAAAACAATGTATCAATAAGCAAACCAATGAATATTTTATACAAATAACCGAGGTGTATCTTGAGTTTTAAACGAAAAGACGGGATTGTCATCCATGACGATCCTAAGGATTTTGAAAAAATGAGAGCCGCCGGAAAAGTGGCTGCCGAATGTTTGGATTACATAACCCCTTATGTACAAGTCGGCGTTTCTACAGGAGAGCTTGATGACTTGTGTCGTGAATTTATGATTGCCAAAGGGGCTGTACCTGCATGTTTGGGATATCACGGGTATCCAAAGTCTGTCTGTATCTCTATTAACCATGTCATCTGTCACGGGATTCCTGATTATGAACGCAAACTTGCAGACGGAGATATGTTGAATATTGATGTAACCGCCATCGTTGATGGGTGGTATGGTGATACCAGCCGTATGTATTTTGCCGGAAAACCTTCCGTTAAGGCTAAGCGATTAACAGAAGTGACCTATGAGTGTTTAATGCGGGGAATTGATGTTGTAAAACCAGGTGCCAGACTTGGTGATATTGGTGCCGTCATTGAAGAGTATGCGCATAAATACGGCTATTCTGTTGTTGATATGTTTTGCGGGCATGGTTTGGGACAAGTCTTTCACGATACGCCCAACGTCATGCACTGCGGCAAAAAGGGAACCGGCGCTGTATTAGAAGAGGGAATGTTCTTTACCATTGAACCGATGATAAATATCGGCAAACCAGATGGTATCATTTTGGCAAACGGCTGGACAGCAGTTACCAGAGACAAAAGCTTGTCAGCCCAGTTTGAACATTCTTTAGCCGTAACAAAAGACGGTTATGAGGTCTTTACTTACTCTCCCAAAGGTTTAGACAAACCTCCATACAAAATAGAAAAATAAAAGGACTAATTGTGACTACCCAAGATAAGGCATTAGATTATTTGGGACATCGCCAAAGAATGCGGACTCGTTTTCTTATGAGCGAAGGTCGCGATATGGCGGATTATGAGCTGCTTGAACTTCTCCTGATGCAGGCTATTCCAAGACGCGACGTTAAGCCCTTAGCAAAACAGCTTATTAATAAATTTGGAAGTTTTGCTGATGTGATTAATGCACCGATTGAAGATTTACTTTCTGTTCCCGGTGTAAAAGAAGGAACGGTAACCATCTTGAAAGTTGTTAATGCAGCAGCAATACGTACATCATGGCAAATCTTAGAAAATTCAGATGCGCCGGTAATCAGCAATATTGATACAATGCTTGATTTTTGTCGTTCTTCAATGTGTTATTCTGAAGTTGAAGAAGTACGCTTGATATATTTAGACACACGTTTACATGTAATCGGCACTGAAATTATGCAGCGGGGAACAATAAACGGCGTTGCTTTGCATCCTCGTGAAGTTATCAAAGCCGCTATGGCTAAGAATGCGGCAGCAATTATCATTGTTCACAATCACCCTTCAGGAGATGTTTCTCCTTCAAAAGCAGATATAGCAATGACTAAAGCAATCAATGAAGCATGTAACAGTGTTTCCATTCGCTTATGTGATCATCTGATTATTAGTCGTCGGGGTTACTTCAGTTTTTCAGCAAACCGTGTAATCTGGGAATAAATTAGATTCTCTCAATTAAAAGCGTGATGTTTGCCGTGAAGAGTTTAACGGAAATTGCCAATAAGATAATTCCGAAAAATTTCTGCAACATATAAATTGTTCCACGTCCCAAAATAGCTTCAATTTTCTTGGTAGCTTTCAAAACCAGATACACGATCAACATGTTGCAGAAGATTGCCAGCATAATGTTGATGGTTGCAAATTGAGCTCGGATAGAAATCATTGTTGTCAGAGCACCAGCACCGGCAATCAAAGGAAATACGACCGGAACACAAGACGCATCCTGAGGGGCATCTTCGGGGTTTTTAAAGATTTCAATATCCAAAATCATCTCCATGGCTATTACAAAGATGATGAAAGAACCTGCAACGGCAAAGGAAGAAATATCAACGTTAAAAAGTTTTAAAAAAGCTTCGCCAGCATAAAAGAAGATAAAAAATATAAATAAAGAAATAAGGGTTGCTTTTTCTGCACTGATTTTTTTACCGCGTTTTTTCAGGTTAATCAAAACAGGGATAGATCCTGTGATATCAATAACAGCGAAAAGAACTAAAAATGCACTGATAAAATGTTGGATATTAAAATCTGTAAACATGTTGGCCTCTATAAATATTTTTTCAAAAGATATTGGAAAGTTAATACTTATAATAAAACAGTCAATGGCTTTTAGCTTTTATCTTCAAAAAATCAATTAAAGAATATTGGAAAAATATTTTACTTGATTTTCAATATATAATGTGATTAATTGCAACAAATTTAAGTATTATTCATTATAAATTCTTTTAAAATTATGATGTTCGAAAAAAAATTTGATGCAAAAAACATTACGTTTGATTTTAGTAAGCCGTACACAATCGCGCGAGTTCCTGAAATCTATCCCAATGCAGAAACCTTCGCTCTACAACTTGTCTATGACCTTGGGCCATATGTAGCCAGAAAACTCAATATCGATTGTCATCAAGTGGTGTTAATTGCCATTAGCAAGAACAATAAAGTTGTTGTGCTGTGTGATAATGATCGTTATAGAGACTGGCTTTTCCGACATTTTCAGAAATCCTCTTTGGGCATCGCTCAGTTTTATGACGATGTCAAACCTGAGCAGATTATCGAAAAGATGAGTGCTTTGTTTCATTGAATTTACTCGCTGTGTTACGATGTAACACGGCGATTTTTTTTATTGCTTGAAAAGCAACATAATGAATGGTATCCTTTTGGCTATCTGAAATGAGAGGATATCAAAATGAAAATAGAATTAAGAGCCTTAAGCATAAATGATACTGACACAGTTTATCAATTGTTCCAAGATATGCCTGCTAAAGAAAATGGGGCAGAAAACAA
>CAYLIN010000113.1:0-4032 GCA_964383725.1 uncultured Azospirillaceae bacterium
TCATAAAATGTTTTGGAAGTGGGGTCAAAAACCCCGCTTTTTTGTTAAAGGAAAAAGTAAATGCAAAAACATCCAATTGAGGATATTATTACGCCAACCGTTGAAAATCTGGGCTTTGATGTTGTTCGGGTTATGATGATTGGGAATAAGAATCCGACGCTGCAAATTATGATCGAACGCAAGGATCGTAAAAATTTGGTTGTGGAGGACTGTGCGACAGTCAGCCGCGCTCTTTCAGAATTATTGGATGAGAAAGATCCTATTGAAGGAGAATACTCTCTTGAGGTTAGTTCTCCGGGGCTGGATCGTCCGTTAACAAAGCCTGAACATTTTTCTCGTTTTGCCGGTTATGAGGCTAAAGTGGAAACGGCTTTGGAAGTAGATGGACGGAAACGTTTTAAAGGAAAAGTTTTGAGCATTGATGACAAGAACAATGTTCTGTTTGAGATGGATGGTGTCGAGTATACCATTCCTTTTGAACATATTAGTAAAGCGAAACTTGTTTTAACAGATGACTTGCTGAACGAATTTGCCGCTCAGGAAGAAATTGAACTCTAATTACAGATATTGAGGATTAAGATGCAAAATTTAGAAAGTATGCCCAGACCTGAAATCATCTTGGTTGCTGATACGGTGGCCAGAGAGAAAAATATTGATAAGGATGATGTTTTGGAAGCAATGGAAATTGCTATTCAAAAAGCAGGCCGTTCCAAATATGGTTTTGAACATGATATCCGAGCTCATATTGATCGGAAAACAGGGGCTATTACTTTGGCTCGTTATCGTGAAGTTGTTGCTTCGGAAGAAGATATTGAAAACGAAGTTACTCAGATGACTTTAGCAGATGCCAAAAACTATGATGAGAAAATTAAGGTTGGCGAATTTATTATTGATGCGTTGCCACCGATTGATTTCGGTCGTATTGCGGCTCAGACAGCTAAGCAAGTTATTGTTCAAAAAGTTCGCGATGCTGAACGTAATAAGCAGTTTGAAGAATATAAAGAAAAAATCGGCACTATTGTTAACGGTACGGTTAAACGTGTTGAATTTGGCAATGTTGTTTTGGATATTGGTAAGACAGAAGCCGTTTTGCGTCGCGATGAAATTATTCCTCGGGAAAAGTTCAAAAACGGTGATCGTGTTCGTGCCTATGTTTTAGATGTTCGTCGTGAAAATAAAGGACCGCAAATTTTCTTGTCCAGAACATGTCCTGAATTTTTGGCTAAGTTGTTTGTTTCCGAAGTTCCGGAAATCTATGATGGTATTGTCAATATTCATGGTGTTGCTCGTGATCCGGGGTCTAAGGCTAAGATTGCGGTTCACAGTGATGACGTAACCGTTGATGCTGTTGGTGCATGTGTTGGTTTGCGTGGTATTCGTGTTCAAGCTGTTGTGACAGAATTGCAAGGTGAGAAGATTGATATTGTTCCTTATTCTGAAGATAAGGCTCAATATATTGTCAGTGCTTTGGCTCCGGCTGAAGTTACCAAAGTGGTTTTGGATGAAGAAAACAACCGTATTGAGGTTGTTGTTCCGCAAGAACAATTTTCATTGGCAATCGGTCGTCGTGGTCAGAATGTGAAATTGGCTTCACAATTGCTGGGTTGTGATATTGATGTCTTAACAGAAGAACAAGAACAAGAACGTCGTTCGAATGAAAATAAAGTTCGTTCTCAACGCTTTATGGAAGCTTTGGATGTTGATGAGATGATTGCTCATCTGTTGATTGCCGAAGGTTTCTCTACGGTTGATGAAATTGCAATGGTTGGTTTGAGCGAATTATCTGAAATTGAAGGTTTTGATGAAGATGTTGCTCAGGAATTACAGAAACGTGCTCAGGAATTTATTGCTAAACGTAATAAAGAATTTGAAGAAAAGAGTAAATCTTTAGGAATTGATGAAAAATTGCAGGAAATTGCTGGTTTGGATCAGGATATGTTAATTGTTTTGGCCAATAATGGAATAAAAACAATTGATGATTTGGCTGATTTGGCAACAGATGAACTGATTGAGATTTTAGGGGAAGACGCTATCTCTGTTCAGGAAGCAAATAAAATCATCATGGGTGCTCGTGAGCATTGGTTTGTTGAAGAATAATTTGAACTTGCGGACGGGATTTTTCCCGTCCGCTGTTTGAATATTGTCGAGATTAATATGAAAAAAGATGATGTTTTGAGAAAATGCGCGGTTAGCGGTATTGTTCAGGAAAAAGACAAAATGCTGCGCTTTACAGTAACACCGGATTTGATAATCGTTCCTGATTTTAAAAAGAAATTACCGGGACGGGGGGTTTATGTAACAAATGCGCGATGTTCTCTCAAAACAGCAATAGAGAAAAATTTGTTTGCCAAAGTTCTGAAATGTAAAGCTAAGGTTAGTTCAGAGTTGGAAACACAAGTTGAATTATTGTTACGAAAAAAAGCTTTGGAGGCGGTTTCTTTGGCACGCAAAGCGGGTGCTTTGGTGGTCGGAATGGAGAAAGTTTCTGAGGCTTTGAAACATCAGAAAGTTGCTTTTGTTTTAGAGGCAACAGATGCTGGTGCTGACGGAAAAAAGAAAATTGCGTCTGCAGCCAGAGATGTTGAGGTGTTTAGATTGTTTGATATTGAGGAGTTGGATAAGGCATTAAATAAAGTAAACACAGTTTATGCAGCCGTTTTGAAAGGCGAAATGGCACAAATGGTCTGTAACGAATTTAATAAATTAGCCAATTTTTTGAATTCATAAGTTTTGATGAAATATATGGAGAATAGTTTATAATGACAGAAGATAATGCTAAAAATAAACTCACATTATCAGGTAAATCGACCCTAACATTGAAAGGTATGGGAGATGCCGGACGGTCACATACTCGTGATGGGAAGAAAGTTGTTCAAGTTGAAGTGCGAAAGAAAAGAAATATTGTTTCTAATGTGCAAAAAACTGAAAATGCTGTCAAAATTGATGAAGATACGGCAAATAAACTTCGCTTGATTGCCGAAGCAAAGGAATTTGAACAAAAACGTCGGCAGGAAGAAGAAGAGAAATCCTTAATGCGTCAGAAGCAAAAAGAGGAAGAAGAGGCTGAACGTAAGCGTCGTGAAGAAGAGGCTAAAGCAAAGGCAGCGGCTGAAGCTCGCAAGGCCAAGGAAGATGCTGTTGCTGCTGCTTCTCAGCAAGCAGAGAATGACAGTCGAATTTTGAATAAGCTTAAGGATAAAAAATCTAAAGATTTTGATGATGATGACGATGAGGAATTTGATAATAAAAAGACAAAACGCATCGTTAATCGTGAAGATGTTTTTGAGCAAGAACGCAAAAAGGTAACTAAACGCAGTTTTGAACCGCAACGTCGTGGTGGTAAGTTTAATATTAACAATTTCCATTCCGATGATGACGACGATGATTATGGTTTTGGTGGTGGTCGTCGGCGCTTTAAGAAAAAACAGCCGAAGCCGGTTCAACAAGTTGCTCCGCAAGAAAAGGTTATTCGTGAAGTTGTTATTCCTGAAGTTATCACTGTTCAGGAATTGGCTAACCGTATGGCCGAAAAAAGTGCCGATGTTATCAAAAAATTGATGGCTTTGGGGGTTATGGCAACGATTAACCAAGCAATTGATGCTGATACAGCTCAAATCGTAGTTGAAGAATTTGGTCATAAGTTTAAGCGTGTTGCCGATAGTGATGTTGAGCAAATTTTGGATATTGAAGAAGATACAGCTGATAAATTGTTGCCTCGTGCTCCGGTTGTGACGGTTATGGGACACGTTGACCATGGTAAAACATCTTTGTTGGATGCTTTGCGTGAAACCAATGTCGTTGCTAAAGAAGCCGGTGGTATTACACAGCATATCGGTGCTTATCAAATTACGGTTCCGACAGGTGATAAGATTACATTCATTGATACGCCGGGACACGAAGCTTTTTCAGAAATGCGTGCTCGTGGTGCAAAAGTAACAGATATTGTGGTTTTGGTTGTTGCCGCTAATGATGGTATCATGCCGCAGACGGTTGAAGCTATCCGTCATGCTCAGGCTGCGGAAGTGCCGATTG
>CAYLIN010000114.1:0-4006 GCA_964383725.1 uncultured Azospirillaceae bacterium
TTTGTTTTTGCAAAGGCGGCTTTATTTTTAATAAAAGCATAGGAGTTTAGAATGAATACGAAAAAACAAGAGTTAAAAGATTTAATCATGATACAAGGGACAATTGCTCAGCAATTGCATCAAATCAGAATATCCAAACAACTGACAATGGAACAGGTTTGTTGTCAAACCGGCATTCCCGACTATGTTCTCGACAATATGGAAATCGGACGCAGACCTTTACGGTTTTCTGATTTGTATTTGTTAGCAAAATATTATGGGAAAAGCTTAAAAATACAATTTGTTGACGAATAAAAAAGTGCCCCTTAAAATAAGGGGCACTTTTTCTATTTATGCCTCCACCCGCCGCAACCGTCTGCAAACGAGGACTTTCCACGGGCACTTAAATTATGCCTCCACCCGCCGGGTGGTGCGACTAGTCGTTATCCTCAGTCAAACCGACATTTTTATACTTAACACGAACATCATAGTTTGAACTATAGGCATTCAAAAGTTCATCAACAATGGTCTGGCTCATGTCAGCCTTAGCCTTAGAACGCAGAACCTCTGTTTCTTCTTTTGACAAGTTTGCAGAACCTTTGATGACCTTAGTCGGAACAATCAGCAACTGTCCGTCATTGTAAGCAACAAGCTTGAGAGAACCGACATTTTCTTGGAACAGTTCAATCATTTGTTGTTGAGACAAGCCGGCAAAGCTTTCTGTTCTCTTCAACGGTTTAGTGGTTTTAACATTTAAGCCGAAACGTTTGGCAACGCTGTCAAGACTGTCACCGTTTTCCACATCGTGTGTCACATCATTGATGATTTCTTGAGCAATAGCGTTCTTTTCATTTGCTGCCCACATGGTTTCAATCTGAGCTTTTACCTCATTGAGTTCTTTCGGGTGAGCATCTTCAATTGCCATAACTTCAACGATTGTGAAACCGGTTTCATCTTCAATAGCTTGGCTGATTTCTCCAGTATTGTAAGAGAATGCCGCATCAATAAAGTCTGCAGAAGAAACAAGCTTCTTGAATTGAACGGGGGCGCGTTGAGTTGTTCCATCTTCTTTCAAACCGCTGATTTTATAAATCGGAGTTTTGTAGGTTTCGGAAATCTCTTGTAAAGTTGCACCGCCACCGATTTTATCTTCGATTTCGGCAATGGTTTTATAAGCTTCATCAAAAGCGTGTTCTTTTTTCAATGCTTCAATGATTTTTCCTTTAGCGGCAGCCAAAGTTGTTTCTTTTTTCGGGGTAATTTTTGTAACCTTGAGAATGTGCCAGCCCAGTTCAGATTTAATCGGACCGACAACTTCCCCTTGAGGGGCGGCAAAAACAGCTTCGCTCATATCAGCCAGCAACATGTCTTTAGACACGTCGCCAAGTTCAGTGGCGGTTTTATCTTGTCCTGCGGCATCTTTTGCCACTTTAT
This sequence comes from uncultured Azospirillaceae bacterium, assembly GCA_964383725.1. Taxonomy (GTDB): domain Bacteria; phylum Pseudomonadota; class Alphaproteobacteria; order RF32; family CAG-239; genus CAZU01. Next base: position 1,414 of record CAYLIN010000114.1, read on the forward strand.
AGAAGTCACCGCCGGCGTTCAAGGCCGCCATAGCTTTATCGGCGGCATCTTGTTCCTCAAACATCATTTGTAAAACACGGCGTGTTTCCGGAATGACATAATTAGAAATGTTTTCCTGATAATAAGCTTTGATATCTTCTTCGCTTGGAACCATTTTAGCGGCAAGACTGTCAACTGACAGATTAACAAATTGCAGATCACGCTTTTCAGGTTCTTCAAACTGACCGATAAAGTCTTGATAATATTGTTCCAATTCATCTTTGCTGATTTTGCGGTCAATAGTCAATTTTGCCGGGTCAACTTCAACATATTTGAAAACCTTGCGTTGATTTTCCAGTTGTGTCAGATACTTGTCCATAAAGTGAGGAACATTGATGTTTTCGGCAGGATGCTGGAGAAGGTGTTGTTTTTCCACATCTCCGCGAAGAGTTTCGATATATCTCTGTTCACTCCAACCGGAAGCACCCAACAAGCGGCGAAGCTTTTCAAGACTGAAATTGCCATTGGCATCCATGAATTCAGCTTGAGAGTAAATGATTTTGCGAACTAACTCATCACTAATAGACACGTTCAGGTCATCAGTTGTTTTTTTCATGATGGCATTAGTCAGATTTTTCTGAACGATATCCTGCATGATAGCGTTTTTCATTGCGTCATTAATTTCCAAATCCTCGCCGAACAAATTTCTGGCTTGTTGCAACTGTTGTTGGAATTGGTTGTTAATTTCGTCCTGATAAACAATAACATCGTCAACTTTAATAATCGGCTTGTTTTTGCCGGCGCTGCCCCAATAACTGGAGACACCGAATAGTGACATAAAACTCAAAGCTGTCAAAATAAGAATACTCTTTGCCAGCCAAGAGTCCTGAATGCTTCTGATTTTGGTCATCATGATCGTTATTCCTTTAAATCTGTTATCTTGCGCGATTATAACAATATTAATAATTTATACAACTCATAAATATTGATGTTGAAAAGTTTTTTTGAGTGTGTTAGTAAGAAGACAATGTTTTTTTAGAATAAGGATATGAATTATGGCTCGTAAAAAACTGATTGCAGGAAACTGGAAAATGAACTGCCTGACCGCAGAAGGTACTGATTTGGCTAAAACTATTGCCGCTGAAGTTAAGAAAATGGGCAAGCCTGAATGCGAATTTTTAGTTTGTCCGCCCTTTACATTGCTGGGAACAGTCAAAAAAGCTTTGCGCGGTGCAAAGGTTGCTCTTGGTGCGCAAGATTGCCATTTTGCCGAAAAAGGGGCACATACAGGCGATGTCAGCCCGTTGATGTTGACAGATTTGGGATGCAAATTTGTGATTCTCGGTCACTCTGAACGCAGAGCCGATCATCTCGAGTCGAATGAGTTGATTAATAAGAAAGCTGTTGCCGCTCATAAAGCTGGTTTGAAAACGGTTATCTGCATTGGTGAAACATTAGCCGAACGTGAAGCCGGTAAGGCAATTGATGTTTGCAAGGAACAAATTTTGGGTTCTGTTCCTGATGATTCAACAGCTGCTGACACCGTTATTGCTTATGAACCTGTTTGGGCTATCGGCACAGGTAAAGTTCCGACAACTAACGATGTTGAAGAAGTTCACGCTGCTGTCCGCAAGGTTTTGGCTAAGAAACTCGGCAAAGGCAATGCCAACAAAATGCGCATCTTGTACGGTGGTTCTGTAAAACCGAACAATGCCAAAGAATTATTGTCGCTCCCTGATGTTGACGGTGCTTTGATTGGTGGTGCCAGCCTGAAAGCTGATGACTTTATCGCCATTGCTAAGAACGCCGGTTGTTAATTTAGAAAAGGATAATAAAATGGGAACAGTTTTACTGGTTATTCACTTGCTGGCAGCTATCTTTTTGGTAGCCCTGATTTTGTTGCAACGTTCTGAAGGCGGTGCTTTGGATGGTTTGGGCGGCGGCAGTGGTGCTTCCAACTTTTTGAGTGCTCGCGGTACAGGAAACTTCCTGACCCGAACCACAGCTATCTTGGCCACGATTTTCATTATTACAAGTATCTCCTTGTCTTTGTACTATAAAGGAGTTACGCGTCCGAATAAATCAATATTGGAACAAGCTCCGGTTGAAACATCTCAACCTTCAGCTCCTCAAGCTCCGGTAGCAGAAAAATAATGAGAACGAACTCTCAACATAAAAGGCACCTTTCCTAAGGTGCCTTTGTCACTTTAAATAACAGGTATAAAATAAATCTAATTGATTGAAAAAGGGAATAAAATGTCTGAAAAAACCAAGTTCATTTTTATCACAGGCGGGGTTGTTTCATCTTTAGGGAAGGGGCTGGCTTCGGCATCATTGGCTTCTATCCTGCAATCTCGTGGTTTTAAGGTACGCATGCGCAAACTCGACCCTTATTTGAATGTTGACCCCGGAACAATGAGCCCGTATCAGCACGGTGAAGTCTTTGTGACGGATGACGGGGCTGAAACAGATTTGGATTTAGGACACTATGAACGTTTTTCGGGTGTTGCTTGCCATAAGACAGACAGCATTACCACCGGCAAGATTTACCAGCGTGTGATTGATAAAGAACGTCATGGCGATTATCTGGGCGCAACAATTCAGGTTATTCCTC
>CAYLIN010000115.1:0-3221 GCA_964383725.1 uncultured Azospirillaceae bacterium
CAATGTCATGATAAGCAGAAATAACTTTCGCAGTCTCATCCGCCGAATTTGCATATCCCTTTTCTTCAAAGTCACGCATAATCCGTGCCGTCGTCTGATAAAAGCACTTATTAGTCAGAATGCTTTTCTGCTTTTTATTGTTACTATCAATTATCATTCCTGTTAATCCATAGTTTTCTGTAAATTTTTTAGTATCACAAAATAATTTTATTTGCAAGCCCCTTTATGATGCTTACGTTACATTCAATATACCTCATTTAGTTTACTAAAATGTTAATTCAAGATAGACATTTTCATAATCAGGAATTATCTTCTAAGTAATCATAAATAAAAGGAGATTGACATGAACAAAAAATTGATAATGGCTTTAGGCCTTGGTTTAACGGCTTTTGATGCTGTCGCCGCTGACACTCTCAAACTTCCCGAGCCTCAAAAAGACGGCGGTATTCCTTTAATGGAAGCCATTACCAAACGCCGTACCACCCGTGAATTCAGCGCTAAAGAAATTGATAATCAAACATTGAGCGATATTCTTTATGCGGCCTGGGGAATCTCTCATGACGGTAAGCGCACCATTCCGACTGCTCGCAATTTGCAAGATATGCAGGTTTATGTCATTAAAGCCGACGGCACTTTTCTTTATGACGGTACATCCAACAACCTAACTCCGGTCAGTGATAAAGATTTACGCTCCTATTTTAACAAACAAGATTTTATGGCTGATGCCCCGTTAACTCTGCTTTTCACAGGAAAAGATCCGAAATATGCACCTATGCATGCCGGTTCTGCTTATCAAAATGTCAGCCTTTATACTGCTGGACGAGGCTTAAACAATGTCGTTCGAGGCATGTTTGATAAAGAAGGAATCGCCAAAGAGCTTAATATTCCCGAGGAAGAAGTGCTCATCAGCCAAACTATCGGCTGGCCTTATATGTAGTTGAAAAGCGGCTTTTCCTCCTTATATCAATAAAAAACAGATTAAAGGAGGAAAGCATGGCTGATATTCATTTGACGATTGATACTGCTAAATTTATCGATGATGTCGAGAAAAATACAACTCGTCCTTTATATGAACTGACACCGGAACAAGCTCGTCAGGTTTTGCTTGATGCGCAGTCTTTACCTGTCGCCAAACCCGCTGCAGAAATTGAAGACATTCGTATTCCGGTAGGTACGGACAGAGTGTTGCCGGTACGTATTGTTCGTCCGCATAATGCCCCAAAAGTTCTTCCGGTTATTTTCTACATTCACGGCGGCGGATGGGTTATGGGTGACGAAAAAACGCATGATCGCCTCATCCGTGAACTGGCCGTCGGAGTTGAAGCTGCTGTCGTCTTTCCGATTTATCCCCCTTCTCCGGAAGCCCGTTATCCGCAAGCCATTAAAGAAATGTTTGCCGCCTTACAATACATTGTTAAAGAAGCCGAAAGCCTTAATTTTAATACATCTAAACTCGTTGTTGCCGGAGACAGTGTCGGCGGAAACATGGCAACCGTTATGGCTCTTATGGCAAAGGAAAACGGCAGCCCTAAAATTGCTTTCCAACTGCTCTTTTATCCGGTTACAGATGCTAATTTTGATACACAATCTTATAATGATTTTGCCAATGGTCCATGGCTCACCAAAAAGGCAATGCAATGGTTTTGGGACGCTTACGCGCCTAATGAAGACCAACGCAAAGAAGTCACAGCCTCTCCGTTACAAGCTGATGTTCATCATCTTGAGGGATTGCCGCCAACATTAATTATTACGGCTGAAAATGATGTGTTGCGCGATGAAGGCGAAGCCTATGCACGCAAATTGATACAAGCCGGCGTTGATGTCAGCTCGGTTCGCGTCAACAACACAACGCACGATTTTGTAATGTTGAACGCCTTAGCAAAGAGTAAACCCGCTCGCTTAGCGCTGAATATGGCTATCGCCATACTACGGAGAGTGTTTTATAAAAGGAGTAATTAGACAGACACTGCCCTTCATTTTTTTCACTAAAAATCACCTATAGAATGCAAAAGGGGATTGTTGCTATCTATGCCGGATAGTCAAACGTCTCCTTTTCTGTTAAAGAAAAGAACTCAAAGACAAACTTTAACAAGAAAAGGAGAAAATGAGTATGTTTGAAAAATATATTTCACCACTCGGTTATCAAACCGATGAAGATGGAATCGACAGTTACGGTGTGAATCATAAAGATTTTTCTTTGCGTGACGAGCTTGAATATCAAAACGCGCGTGTTAACCGAGAACATGATTTGATTGCACAATATAACAATCAAGGTATTACAAAAGATTATCCGCAACAAGCAACCAATTTTTGGGGAACAAATGCCGATAATAATTATGGTTTCGGAAAATCGGATATCGGTTCTAATATTGAAAATGTTATGGTGCAAAGAACAGAAAATACTGTCCAACAGCCGCCTGTACGTCTACATCCTCAATATTGGGAAAACTCAACAGATGGAAAACGAGTTTACGAGGATGTTCTAAAAAATGAAGGAACTTTTATTCCGCAACCACAAAATATCTTTGACTATACAAAATCAGCACTTAAAGGCGGAATGAATTTAGTAACAAACTTCTTTCCAATAAAAAAGGCAAATTTAACGGATAAATATAAACATGCTTTTATGAATTGTAAACCATCTCAACACGGACAAGGTGGAGCCGATATTGCCAAATTAATTTCCAACTTAAGAGAATGGAATGATGTAAGGACTGGCGCAAATACAATTGACAGCAGTCAAGGAGATAACTATGCTAATAAAATAGGAAGATTTCTTGGAGGTAAATATCCGAGTGAGGATTGTGATAAACTTATCCAAAGATACATTAAAAAGAAGTATTAAAATATTTGGAAAAATACTTTTGTTAATAGCATTAATCGATATATGTTTTGTATCATTTTTACTTATATTTCAATCTTCGAACCTAATTGGTAAAATCAGAAATACATAGGAAAGACTTATATGAAATCATTCAAAAATATAGTAAAAAAAATTGGACAGTATTTAATAAAGCTTATTTTGTTTATTTTATCTCTTATCATTATCGGGGTTGTTGCCGGACTTACTTATTACATTGCTGTTGAATACCACTTTAGAGATAAGGATACGCAATTTATACAGGACTGTATGGCTGAAGGACATAGTGAGGAAGTCTGCAAAGGACGAGTGTATTAAAACAGCAAAACTTGTTTCACAAGTTCGCTCCGGCACACTCAGC
>CAYLIN010000115.1:3321-3938 GCA_964383725.1 uncultured Azospirillaceae bacterium
CAACAAAAAAGCCGCCTCGAAGGCGACTTTTTTGATTGGTGGGTGTGACAAGGATGGGTATTCCCACCTGCGGCGGGTCCCTTTCGTCTCGTAGGCCTCAAACTTCTCATTTCACCAAGCTAATCGCTAAGTTCAATGCTCGTTTTCGGCAACTATCGACTCCAAACTTGTTTCACAAGTTCGCTCCGGCACACTCAGCCAACAAAAAAGCCGCCTCGAAGGCGACTTTTTTGATTGGTGGGTGTGACAAGGATCGAACTTGTGACCCCTACGATGTCAACGTAGTGCTCATACCGCTGAGCTACACACCCGTTGTGTTTTTGTTATTAACCCATACGAATCAGAATTGCAAGCACTTTTTTATTATTAGCGAATATTTAAGAATCTCGTGCTATTCTAGAGGTGATTTTGAAAGGACATCCGACGGTGAACGATAAAAGAATAGATATCAGCATTGATTACTCAAAACTCAAAATCTTTGATGAATACAACACCAAAGATATGCTGTTTCCTATTGTTATGTCGTCCCCACATAGCGGACGCGATTTTCCCGCTGAATTTCTGGCTAACAGCATTCTGTCGGAAAACGAACTCCGCTCTTCAGAGGACTGCTTTGT
>CAYLIN010000116.1:0-3867 GCA_964383725.1 uncultured Azospirillaceae bacterium
TCCATAAAACAAAAACCTCGGATTCTCCGAGGTTTTCTTTTGCCTATCCCCTTTTAAAAACACCGTCTTCTATCGGCGGAAGAAAACCGCTCCACCGTCCGACGACAAACTCCACCTTATCAACACGTGCTAACATCGGTCCCTTATGGCAAGCCACAATCATTTTATCGACCACCTCTTCTTCACCACGCATTCTAATTTCGACACTACCGTCAGCCTCATTATGCACCCAACCGGAAATACCTCCGATTTCCTGAGCGGTTTTAACAGCCCAATACCTAAAACCGATTCCCTGAACCCGACCTTTGATTTTGATATAAACTTCTTTAATCATTCTTCAAAAAGGTTTCAATTTTTTGCAATTCCTGACGAATTTCCTCACGGCGTACCGCAGCTTCTTCATCAACACCCCAGCTTTCATTTTGCCACAATTCTTCCAAAAACGCAGCCTCAAAAGCCTCTTTGGCCGAGATACGCCCTTTCACTAAAGCCGCTGCCAACAACACCGAACGCATCGTAATCGCCGCCGCATAAAAAGCCGCAAACTCCTTATCGCTCAGTTGCTCAAGAAAATACTTCAAACGATATGCCGACGTCTGATTTTTCTCAGGAATATCCAAACCGTGCGTATTGATAAAATCCACATTTAGGGTCTGATTCGCCCAAGCAACAATCGGCGCCCAGATTTTTTCCTGACGGGCAATCAACTCATCTTCCGTTCCCCAATACAGCAACATATCAGTCAACGCAAATTGCACCAGTTTCTCAATTGCTTCTTCTCTGTTTTTAGCCAATTCTCTGGTGGCTTCTTTTAAGTCCCCTATCATTTTTATTTCGCACCCTTAATTCCTTTTTTGACAGCTTTCAAAAATCCCTTTGCCGTATCTCCCACAGCTTGGATTCCATCACTTATTCCATTGCTCACTCCTTGATAAACATCTTGTGCGGCAGCTTTTGCACCGGTCGACTTCGGAAACCGTTTAGCAAACTCTGTTCCCTGCAACGCTGTATAACATGGGCTGCTGTCAACATCCAACGCCAACTTAGAACCGAGATATGACGCCCCGCCTGTTGTCGCCACACCGACAAGAGTCTTCAAAGCTTCTTTATTATCCAAAACGATTTTCGGATTCTGCATTGTTCCCTGAATCTTCAAAAACGAGGTCAAAGCCTGAGCAATATTTGTGTCAACTACTTTTCCGGAGAACGGTTTGACAGCAAAATCAATTTTATCATTCATCAAATTGATGTGACCGTCGCCCACCAAAATCAATTGTTCCGAATTAACAGCGATTCCTTTTGGGAAATTAGCCTTTCCGCCGCCCAAATCAGCCCGAACAACGGCACAAGACAAGTTCAACTGTCCGGCTTTTCGACTGTCTATCCCGATAGAAGAAAACAATTGAGAAAGAAAGTTTCCGGTCATAAATTCCAAATTACCGGTTTGAATCACAGACTTATCGACAATCGCAATTGCCTGACCTTTCAAGCCCTGAACCAATTGACGATATGTTGCACCGGTACCGGATAGGTTGATATTCAAATCAACCCCACCACCTGATAAAACGCCGAAATCTCCCTTACCGCTAACCTTAAATTCCTGATGCAAATCTTGCAGTTGCATATTTTTGCTGACAGCAGTCAATGTCATTCCTTGCGTATTGGCATTGAGTTGAGCATTGACCGTCAAATTTCCACCACCAAAATCAAACGTCAACGGCTTAACAGCCAATACCCCATTTTGCAAAGAGGCTGTCAAATTGACATTATCCGCCTGCATTCCCTGAGCCACCAGCAATTGTCCGATTTTTAACTTGACATTGGCGTTAACACTTCTCAGTTCTTTATAGGGAATAGCAGTATCCGGAACCAACTCAGTCGCCTGAGCTTTCGAAATCAGTGACGGCAACGTAAACGCAAAAGTACTATTTGGCGACAAAGTCATCAAGTTAATTTTAGCACTCTGCAAATCAAGTTTAACCAGAGGCACCTTAGCGCTCCAATCAACAACAGCAGTCCCTGTCACCAGATTATTTACGACATTTAGCGTTTGAATTTTAATATCAGCCTCATTAACATCACCATCAACCAAAGCTTTTAAGGTTGTTTCAGGCGCATTCATATTTCCGGCCGGATTATAGATATTAGCCTGTACGGCATAGCGCGGAGAAGACATTACATCAGCCACACTTCCCTCAAGATCAACATCGATTCCCAAGGCATTAGCATCTAAAATAAACGGATAAGGCTCTTGCCCGTTCAACAATGTTTGCAAAGCTCCTAACGTCACCTTACCATTAACTTTTTGATTATCCAAAACCAAATCAAAAGCGGCTGTCATTTCTTCAGTAACAGAGGGAGCTTCCATTTTGATTTTTTTAATCAAGAGGGTGGTTGTTTTTCCGCTGGCACCGTCAAGATACGTTACCACCCCGTTTTCAATCAAAACATTTTTAGCGGCAAAACCGGCCATAGCTGTCGCCGCAGAAGTCTGAACAGCAGCTTGCGCTTCCGGCGGCAAAGACGCCACAACCGTCGGTGAAATCTTAGGCGCCGAAACAGCAGCCGCAATCGAACCGAATGTCCAGTTATTCTCACCGTTCTTTGCTTTTTCCAAATTGATTTCAGGGCTAATCAAGCTGACTTTATCAATAACAATTTGTTTTTTCAGCAACGGCAAAACGGCAAATTTGACTTCCACTTGCTGAACCTTAACCATTGCAGGATTCGCCGCCCACTCAGGATTAGACAATTCCACATCATTAACAACAACGGTCGGAATCAAAGAGATACCGACACTGGCATCACCGCGCATAACCAACTCGCGGTTAATCTGATTTTTCACAATCTCGGAAATATAAGGTTTATATTTGTTCAAATCAAAATTACGAACAAACAAATACCCGCCGATGGCAATAATGATAATCGCCCCAAATACAATCGACGCCAAAACCTTAAAAGCTCTCATCTCTTACTCCTTAAACTCGATTCCCAATGCGGCAAAAGCCTGTTTAAAATGCTCCGGCAGACCGGATTTTATTTCCAGCCGTTTATTATATATACCTGACAAATCAATTTTGTATGCATGTAAAAAAAGTTTATTTGCCAAATTGGCAAAACGTTCTCTTTCCTGTCCGAAATAGCGGTCATCGCCCACAATCGGACAACCGATATACTCCATGTGAGCACGGATTTGATGTGTCCGTCCGGTCAAAGGCATGGCTTCCACCAACGCAAATTTTTCGCCGACACTATCCAAAACTCGATAATCTGTTATCGCCTTTTTCCCTTCTTCCGTCACCGCTGATTTTTCACCGATTTTTTCAAGCGGCGCTTTTATCTGCCCGCTATTTTGTTTTGGACAACCGCGAACCAACGTCAAATATGTTTTATGTAAATCCCGCTCCCGAAAAGCCTTCGTCAACAATTCGGCATTTTTTCTGTCACGCGCCAAAACCAAAATACCGCTGGTATCTTTATCAATGCGATGCACCAACTTCGGAGCCTCTTCTTTTTCAAATTTGAGCGCCGGCAACATCCCGTCCACATGGCGTGTTGTGTTTGTGCCCCCCTGAACAGCCAAACCGGACGGTTTATTCAAAACCAGAATATTGTTATCTTTATAGATCACCAATGAGCGAATAAATGCCTCATCAGCGGCAGAAAGTCCTCGCTGTTTTTCCGGCTGAGTTTTTTCATCTTGCAACGGTGGCACCCGCACTTCTTGTCCGGCAAGAAGCTTTAATGACGTTTCGGCACGCTTACCGTCCACCTTAATCTGTTTAATGCGTAACAACTTTTGCAAACGCCCCAGCGGCAATTGCGGATAATATTTCAAAAACCAACGATTAAGACGCATTCCGTCAT
>CAYLIN010000117.1:0-3764 GCA_964383725.1 uncultured Azospirillaceae bacterium
GAAAGTGAAAAATGAAAAAATTTACCAGAACGACAGAGAATTTTGTTTGTGAACATTGTGGCGCTGAGGTTAAAGGAAACGGATATACGAACCATTGTCCTAAGTGTTTATATTCAAAGCATGTGGATGTTAATCCCGGAGATAGAGAGGCCGATTGCGGCGGTTTGATGGAGCCGATTGATTTTGAAATGAAAAACGGGAACTATGTTATCGTCCACAAATGTCAAAAATGTGGCTTTGTTCGTAAAAATAAAGTATCGGAAGAAGATGATTTTCAAGCTGTTTTGCAATTGGCACGTCATAAAACCGAAAAACTGAAGCGTTAAGAAAAAGCCCTCAAAATTGAGGGCTTTTTCTTATTTATTTTTCTTATCGCGGCGTTTTACAGCGATTTTCTTTCTTTTTTCTTGTTCAACAGCTGATTTGGGAATCGAAATTTTCAAAATACCATCTTCATAGTCAGCATTTGTTGCGCTGAAATCCAAATCCCAAGGCAGATGGATAGTTCGTTTAACCATTCCGTAAGAAATTTCAGAAATATAGCTATCATTTGAAGTCGTTTCCGTTTCATGGCGTTTTTCTCCGGAAATGGTCAAATCTCCGTCAGTTGAGATTTCAACATTAATATCTTCTTCAGCCACACCGGGAAGTTCTGCTGTAACACGAATATCTTTTTTGTTTTCTTTAACATCAATTCGTGGTTCCATATTTCCTAATTCTCCAGAACTTGGAAAATCAAGCATATTCCAGAATTGTGAAATAAAGTGTTTAACAGGAGCCGGATGAGATTTCGGTCCTTTATGGGGTGTCAAATGATGAGTCATTTTGTTTTCTCCTTGTAAATATTTTGCCGCTAAAAACGTAATTATTTTCAACGGCATTTCAAGGAGGGGAGAAGCTATTCTTCCGTTAACGTAATACCTTTTTGTTCACGTTTTTTTTGCCATTTCATTTTTGCGTATTGACGCAAATCGGCAATAATATCCGTTTCATCAACGATCTCTTTGCCCAAAATAGTTTCAAGAATATCTTCTAAGGTCAAAATACCAATCCAGTTGCCAAATTGGTCGATGACTAAAGCCATGTGATTGTGATCATCTAACATGGAAGATAAAACAACTTCCAACTGAGCATCAGCGGAAAAACTACGCATCGGTCGCGCATATTTATCGATTATTTCATTATCAGTAGCTTTATACGAACTTGATTTATGGATATAGCCCAAGAAATTTTGCTCAGCTTCATCAACAATTGGGAAACGAGAGAATGGAGTAGAGATTAAAAATTCATCAAAATCTTTCACCGTCATGCCCGGACGAACCACATGAACAACAGTACGAGGCGTCATGACATCTTTTGCTTTGACTTCTCCGAGATTAACGATATTGGAAATAACACGATATTTGTTATCATCAATAACATTTGAAGCTTTTCCCATTTTGGCAAGAGCCTTAATTTCATCTTTAATATTTGATGTGTCATTCCCTTTTTGGCTAAATCGTCTTGTGATAAGGGCTGATAACCAGATAAAGGGACGCAACAAAAACATCATAATCTGTAAAGTAACCGCAATAAAAGGAATGAGCTGTTTCCAATATCTTGCACCGATAGATTTGGGTAAGATTTCAGATAAAACAAGAATTAAAAAAGTCATGATACCAGAGGCTAATCCGATATAAGATTGTCCATAAATTTCAGTTACTTGTGCACCGACACCGGTTGCGCCGACAGTGTTCGCAATAGTATTTAACGAAAGAATAGCAGCCAAAGGCTGATCAATATTTTCCTTCATAACCGAGATTTTACGAAAGAGTTTGGGATTTTTGTCTTCTAACTGGGCAATATAGCTGGGAATAATAGAGAGAAGAGCCGCCTCCATAACAGAACAGAGGAAGGAAACGGAAATTGCCAATGTCGCAAATAAAATTAAAAGTGTCATCTTATCCAATACAATAGTTATAACTAAAGTTCTTATAACAAAAAGAAAATAAAAAATAAAGTATCAAGCGTATTTTTTCAGAAAAATATTAATTAAGATATAGACTTATGGGTATCAATGATTAAATAGGGTGCAGATTTTAGCATTGTTATAAGGGATACGTAAGTGAGCACAACAACAGACAGTAATATATTGTATAAGTTAAAAGATGGGTATCAATTGACCAAAATATCAGGGAGCTCATGTTCTTTGGTATTAAAAAATAAAAATAACTATCCGGTAGCAATTTTGGAGAGTTGCGGGAACAAAATTACAGCTCTGACATCATATCGCAATCATCGTCTTACTTCTGCAGAAAAAGAGATATTGTCAAAGTTTATTAAAACAAAAAAATATAGCATGAATCAAGAAACAGCTCAGGAACTTGATTTGTCTATATTACAAAATGAGCAGGGAGAGGTTGAATATTTATCAGAGCGTCAATTGCTGAAACGCTTAAAGGAACGTCTAAACGGAGGGCGTTTATTTATCAGTAGAATTTCTAAACATACATTGACTATACCCGCATATTCTAAGGGCGGAATTTATGATTTAAGCCGAGCAGAAATAAAAAAATTAATTATAGAAAAAAATTGTGATTTAATAATCGATATGCGGGATAATAAAACATTAGAGGCTCTGCGGGTGAGAGAAAATTTTACCGGTCGAATAAACTTGTCACGCAGTACGATTGAAAGCATTCAATTGCAAAATAATTGTCGTTGCGATTTAACTGTTAATGAAAGTGTGCGCTGCTTTAATTTGAATATAGGCGATGTCTATAGCGGCCATTTACAAATAAAGGATTCTTGCTTTCATGCTATAGATATCGGTTTTTATAGTTATGCCAATATTCAACTAAGTGATAATTGGGGACGGAGAGATATCAAAATCGGCAATTCATTCAGAGGAGTCCTTAATGCCGATAGTGTGAATGTTGATAATATAACGATAGGCAATGATTGTAAGGGTAAAATTTTAGTGAGCAGCAAAAATGAGTTAAGCGGCAATCACGGCATAAAAATTGCTGAAGATTTTGCCGGAACTTTGGATGTCAGTGGATCCCAAAGTCTTGAGAAAATAGAAGTTGGTAAACATGCTAAAGGACATTTTAATTTGTTAGGTTGTCCGGGATTAAAAATGGTTAAATTTGACAAGTATTTCAATGGATATGCTGACTTTAGCGAATCAACGATTGAATATGTACAGGCTAATTATGGATGCAGCGGCGAGCTTGTGTTCATGAATTGTGAAAATTTAGCATTGCTAAAATTGCCTCATGATAAAAATTCCACCATTACCACCGAGAAAAAACCATTAGCAATTAAAGAGGAGGGGAAAAGCCAGTATTATTGGTTTTCCAAGGATAGGTTGCCGGCTCATTATTTCCCGTCTTTGTATCAAAAAGTATACAGTAATGTACGAAGTTATTTGTCGGGAGAACCTGAATAATTTGTTACATTTTTATTACAAATAATATTGAAATGGTCTCTAAAATGTGCTATAATAAAATTATTAAAGGACCTTGTATAAAGGAGACTTATTATGATGAAAGATTATGAGAAATTTCAGGAAACACTGGCATCTAAAGGAGCTTTGGAAGCTCTTAAGGAAAAAGGCATTTCCATTTCCGAAGATGTTATTAAAGGGTTATCTGATAATCCGATGATTGCAAAATTAATGGCTCGAAAAGCCGAGGTTACAATTCAAAGTATGGAAACCAAAAATAAAGGCAAAGCACCTGACAGTTACTATGTTGACATTGCCTATGGTGAACATTTGAAAA
>CAYLIN010000118.1:0-3758 GCA_964383725.1 uncultured Azospirillaceae bacterium
TGCCGCTCAAAGACCAATACACCCAAAGTTTCAAATCAGGTGAAGAAGTTAAGCAAACAATGGTTGATGTCGATTTAGCCGCACTGACCGGAGATTATGCCGCCGCACGCGGAGGTTTGACCATTGCACAAAATCTTCCCAACAACGACAAAACCGCTGTCAGAACAGGTGGTGGAAGACGTAATGTTTATCACCGCCAAGTCAGACAAACGACTGATGATGAGCGGGCAAAAAAGATTTTGGACTTGTTGGTCCAGCCGCAATTTCACAAATACTATAATCCTGAAGCAGAACATTTGTTTGTTATCGGACATGAAAATGGGCACTCTCTTGGTCCTGACAGTAGTTTTCAATCTGCCTTGGGAAGTTTCAAGCATATTATTGAAGAGCATAAAGCTGATGTTATTTCTCTGACAATGATGCCGCATTGTGCCGACATGGGAATTATTGATAAAGAAACACTTAAAGAAATCTATTTAACTCATGTTGTATCAGGCTTTTTCCTGAAAGCAGAACCCAATCTTTCTCTGCCGCATCGGGTTGGTGATTTGATGCAATTTAATTATGCCTTGCAACATAGTGCCATTTCTTTTGATGATAACGGAAAACTTGCTATTGATTTTGACCGTTTTGCAGGTGTAATGTCTCAATTGCTTGAAGAAACAATCGCTATTCAACTGTCTAAATCTCCTGAAAAAGCTAAGGCTTTTGTTGATAAGTACGCGGCTTGGGGTGAACATTCCCGCCGGATTGCTGATATTCAAGCTCAACTTGGTATAAAACCGTATAAACGTATCAAAATGCATTTTTAGGAAACCGATGTATTATAGTTTGTTTGAAATTTTTTCGGTTGGTATCGGGCCGTCAAGCTCTCATACCGTCGGGCCGATGCGCGCCGCCAAACGTTTTGTCGACAATATTCGCAAAGCGGGAAAACTTCAAGACGTGGAACAAATCGAAGCCATCCTTTTCGGCTCGTTAGCCTTAACAGGCGCCGGTCACGGCACCGTAAAAGCTATCATTTACGGTTTGATGTGTTTGGATGCTGATGCTATTAATCCTGAAATTCCTTATATCAGTGCTGTGGAAAGAGATGGAATTTTACACCTCGGACAAGAAAAACCTATCCATTTTGATATGCAAAAAGATATCATTTTCAAAATGGACGAGTTTTTACCGGAACACTCTAATGCTATGAAATTCTGCGCCAAAGATAACATCGGGAATGTTGTTTTGGAAGAAACATATTTTTCAGTCGGCGGAGGAACAATTGCTCGACAAGATGAAATTGAACGCCGGATAGAACGTAAACCCTTTAACGTTCCTTATCAATTTGATACATTCAAACAACTTTATGATTTGTGCCAAAAACATCAACTGACTATCTCAGAATTGGTTCTGAAGAATGAGGAAAAATTAAGACTCAAAGAAGAGGTTTATCAAGGTATTTTTAAAATTCACGGCCTAATGCAAGAAGCTGTCGACAGAGGAATGAAAACAGAGGGTATCCTCCCCGGAAACCTTAAAATTAAACGTCGTGCAGCCGGCATTTATCGTAGTTTGGAACAAAAATTTCAAAATAATGATGTCGATCCGTTAATGATTATTGACTGGATTAATCTGTGGGGATTTGCCGTCGCAGAAGAAAATGCTGCCGGTGGTCGAATTGTGACGGCTCCGACAATGGGGTCATCCGGTGTTATTCCGGCGGTTATGCGTTATTTTCAACGTTTTTCATCAGCGAAATCACCCTATTCCATTGATGAAGGAATTGTCATTTTCCTAACTACCGCATCGGCAATTTGCAGTTTGTATCGCACCAATGCCTCAATTTCCGGAGCAGAAGTCGGATGTCAGGGCGAGGTTGGCGTTGCCTGTTCAATGGCAGCCGCCGGACTGGTTGCGGCAATGGGCGGAAATCTCAAACAAATTGAAAATGCTGCTGAAATTGCTATGGAACACAATCTCGGTCTGACTTGCGATCCGATTGCCGGATTGGTTCAGGTTCCGTGCATTGAACGCAACGCTATGGGAGCCGTCAAAGCCGTTAATGCTGCTCGTTTGGCAATGAAAGGCAGCGGCGAACATGTTGTCAGTCTTGACAGTGTTATTAAAACTATGTATGACACCGGTTGCGATATGAGTCAAAACTACAAAGAAACATCTCTGGCTGGTTTGGCGATTAACGTGCCTAACTGTTAAAAAGTTTGATAATTTACTTGCTAAAAACCGACTGTGATTCCAGAATTATGTTCATGGAATAATTGTTCATGGAGTTTTCTATGTTATCCAAACTTATAAAAGGTGAGCTTGAGTTAAAAACAACTTTCTGGAAATATGGCATTTTGGGATTAATACTTTTAAAACTTGCGGTGACATTTTCCCATAAGTTGTTGTCAAGTTATTTGAATGGAAACACTCTTCTGGTTTATTTTACAAAATATTTTCATCCGATTTATTCTCCCAAACTCAGCCTTTTATGGGCTTTGTGCTATGTTTTCAGCCTTTTGATTTTAACAGCGTATTCTTGGAATATTGTTGTGGCTGTTTGGAGAAGCGCTGCGACCTATGATAAAAGTGTTTGGCTAAGCTTTTTGGCTCGCTTCTTTATTCTTTTGATGCTCGTTTGGGTTTGGAGTTCAATCAGTTTATCCCCTTTGTTTTAAGGATATAAGATGAAACACTTGCTTTGGGTTATTTGTTGTATTTTGTTAAGCGCCTGTAGTATTAAAGTTGGTGAATTTACACCCGAGAGACATGCGCTTTATACAGAAGGTCAGCCTGATTGTGATAAAACACCGGAACGCTGTATTAATGGCTATCCGTGGTAAATAAAAAAAACGGTTTCTGTTTATCAGAAACCGTTTTTTCATTAGAGAACTGAAGCAATAATTCTTTGTGCCATGATTGCTGCATCACATATACCGTCAACACACCACCAATCTAAAGACATTTCTTTAAGTTCAGGCCATAGATTTTCGGTGTTGTTTTGGTACAGAAGCAACCGCTCCTCAATGAGTGCATCATCTTTTCTGATGATAGATTCACCGCCGCATTTAGGACATTTGCCATCCTTCACGCTATGGGTCATTTGACAGTCTCGGCAGACACGTCTTTGAGAGACCCGTTCTTTAATAAGAGGAATGGGGGTTTCTCGTTTGATGGAAATGACATCAATGTAACGCCCTTTCAGAAAGTCCTTCAGGTATTGCAACTGAAGTTCTGTTCTGGGATAACCATCCAAGAACATAACATCTTCAGGGCCTTCCAAAGCCTTGCTTAGCAGAGCACTGACAATATCGTCGGAGACATAACGACCGCCATTCATGATTTCGGTTATTTCTAGACCCAGAGGCGTTTGCGCAGCCATTTCTGCACGAAGCAAATCTCCGGTCGAGATATAACGGATGTCACTTTCTTTTGCGTAGTTGAGAGTAAGAATTTCCTGCTTCATACACTCGCCCAGATACCCTTTACCACTCCCCGGAGCGCCAAAGAGAATAAATAA
The DNA here is from genome assembly GCA_964383725.1 of uncultured Azospirillaceae bacterium. Taxonomy (GTDB): domain Bacteria; phylum Pseudomonadota; class Alphaproteobacteria; order RF32; family CAG-239; genus CAZU01. The sequence continues at coordinate 3,509 of CAYLIN010000118.1, forward strand.
GATTTTGTTCATAAAATAATTTATTAAAGATAAGTAGAATGGGGATAAATTAACTCATCATTACTTTTTTGTCAAGAAATCTTCTATTTGTTTAAGACGTCATAAGGGACTTTTTTATCTTTGATTTTTTGCAAAAACACAGACAGTCCCTCCTCATCATATTTATGATTCCAGAGTACTAATCTATAAAAAGACAAAAAAGATTCTTTATATGGTGATTTTTCAAGACCGAATTTTCTCTTTAAAAAGC
>CAYLIN010000119.1:0-3684 GCA_964383725.1 uncultured Azospirillaceae bacterium
TGGTTATCTGTTCTCAATGATTGCAAACGAGGATTATCAACAGGCACTTAATTGTTGCCACCGGCGGCCCGTTAGCTAATAAAAATTTCTGTCGCTGACAAAACTGGCGGCACGCAAGTCAATGAGCTTGCCATCCTGCAATTGAACTTTACGATCCATTTTATCGGCTAGTTCAAAGTTATGCGTAGCAATCAGAGCCGATAAACCTGTTTCCTTGACAATGGAAAGTAATTCAGCAAAAACAGTTTCTGATGTCTTAGGGTCGAGGTTACCGGTCGGTTCATCAGCCAGAAGCAACTTTGGTGTGTTGGCCAAAGCCCGTGCAATTGCCACGCGTTGCTGTTCACCACCGGACATTTCTGCCGGACGATGCTTTAAGCGTTTTTCAAGCCCCAAGCGTTTCAGCAGCCACTCAGATTTTTCTCGTGCAAGCTTAGGAGCAACACCGGAAATAAGCTGCGGCAACATAACGTTTTCCGTAGCATCAAAATCAGCCAACAGATTGTGATATTGATAAACAAATCCCAGATAATCGCGGCGCAAAATTGTACGCATAGTGTCATTTAGTTTACTGCAACATTGTCCGTCCAAATAGATTTCCCCTTTGGTCGGTTGTTCCAGCAAACCGGAAATTTGTAACATCGTTGATTTTCCGGAACCTGAAGGGCCGATAAGAGCCACGATCTCACCTTTTTCAATATCCAAATTAATTCCGCGCAAAACCTCAAGGGTTTGATTCCCTTGCTTAAAACTACGATGCAGATTTTTGAGTTCTAAAGTCGGAGCTGTTTTTTTATTCATAGCGCAAAGCCTCCACCGGATCAAATTTTGCCGCCCGATAAGACGGATACAGTGTAGCAAGGAAAGACAACAATAGTGAGATTGATGCGACCATAATCACTTCTGTTAAATCAACTTTAGCCGGCAGTTGTGATAAGAAATAGATTTCGGCAGAGAAGAGTTCTCTTCCGGTCAAGCTTTCCAAAAATTGGCGGACGTTCTCAATATTATAGCAGAACAACAACCCCAAAACCAAACCCAAAGCCGTGCCGACAACACCGACAAATGCACCATCCATAAAGAACACGCGCATAATCATCCCCTTGGTTGCTCCCATTGTACGCAGAACGGCAATATCACGTCCTTTGTCTTTGACCAACATAATCAGAGCGGTGATGATGTTGAAGGCAGCAACCAGAATAATCAGTGTCAAAATCAAAAACATCACATTGCGTTCAACATCAATAGCATTGAAAAAAGCTGCATTTGACTGACGCCAATCATAAACATACGCGCCCAAACCGATGCTTTCTTCAATTGTTTTACGAGCTGTTTTTAAGGCGTTGTCATCATCAAGAGTAACATCAATATGGGTAACCGCATCATTCAGTCCCATATATTTTTGTGCGGCTTCCAACGGCATAAAAATAAAGTTGGAATCATATTCATACATACCGGCTTCAAAAGTCCCGATAACCTGATAAGATTTCATTCTCGGAACAGTGCCGAAAGCTGTAACTTTACCATTAGGGGAGATGAGGGTGATTTTGTCACCGGGAACAACGCCCATTTTAGTAGCCAATCGAATTCCTATGACAACATTATCGTCATGAAAATCATTGAGATCAACGGTTTTGAAAGCCTTTTCTAAAATTGGTTTTTTGACTAAATCTTCAGCGGAGATACCTCTAACCATAGCTCCCTCGGCGGCTTTTCCGGCAGAAACCAAAAGTTGGGTTTCTACCTGCGGAATAACGATTTTGACGTTGTCTATGTCAGCTAAATCTTTAATAGCTTGCTTATAATTGTTAAAGGGATAGCCGAGCGGCGACATAATGCCGATATGACCGTTGATACCCAAAATACGAGATAGGAGTTCATGCCGAAAACCATTCATAACCGACATGACAATAATCAAAGTTGCCACACCAAGAGCAATACCGGTAAAAGCAAAGCCGGTAATCACGGAAATAAAACCTTCTTTACGTTTTGCTCGCAGATAACGGGATGCGACAAGCCGTTCAAATTTCGAAAAAATCATGCATAATTCTCCAATATCTACAGCATTTATATTGTCTTTGAACGTGTTTGACAACCATTGACGCTGTGATGTGCATAAAATAATACTGATGACTAATTTAACAACGTTGGCAGAAAGATATCCTTTCTTGACATTATCTTAATGATAAGTATCTTAAAAATAAGAGGGGAAAAGTTTTATGAAAAAATATTGTATTTTATTTATATTGTTTGTTTTAACAGCATGTCATAGCAACAAAGAGTTTAAGAATCCGATCTTCAACCAAGAATTAGAACCATTGGGTAAAACGGTCGGATATACTTATCTGACGCCGACATCCATTGATTTCAGAAATATTTTGGATAAAAACAAAATTGATTCTCAAGGTGAATGCGACCTCATTGAAAATAAAGAAGATCGCATTACCCTAAAATGTATGTTTGACGAGTGGGGAGGAAAAAAAGAGAAATACACTCTTTACCTTACCTACATTATAGGTGAAAAATTTAGTGATAACTGTTTGCGTATCATAGAATATAGTTATAATAATCCAGATTCTCGTTTTAAAAGTCACGCTACTTACTGTACAACTCCCCCATCAAAACAAACCTTAGAATCTGATTGAGCGTGCCATTCTCTAATTTAGGAAAAGTTTTATGAAAAAATATTGTATTTTATTTATACTGTTTGTTTTAACAGCATGTCATAGCAATAAAGAGTTTAAGAATCCAATCTTCAACCAAGAATTAAGACCATTGGGTAAAACGGTCGGATATACTTATCTGACGCCGACATCTGTTGATTTCAGAACGCCACTGGATAAAAATAAAATTGATTCTCAAGGTGAATGCGACCTCATTGAGAATGAAGAAGATCGCATTACCTTGAAATGTGAGATTGAGGAGTGGGGAAATAAAAAAGAAAAATACACTCTCTATCTTACCTATATTATAAAAGAGTTGTTTTTAGATAACTGTTTGCGTGTTTTAGAACTAAGCTATGATAGTCTAAAAAATTATCCAAAAACAGAATTGTTTTCTTCCAAATATTGCACAACCCCTCCATCAAAACAAGCTTTAGAATCTGATTGAGCGTGCCATTCTCTAATTTAGGAACAGTTTTATGAAAAAATATTGTATTTTAGTTATACTATTTATTTTAACAGCATGTCATAGCAACAAAGAATTTAAGAATCCAATCTTCAACCAAGAATTAAGACCATTGAGCAAAACAGTAGGTTACACGTATCTGACGCCGACATCTGTTGATTTCAGAACGCCACTGGATAAAAATAAAATTGATGCTCAAGGTGAATGCGACCTTATTGAGAATGAAGAAAATCACATTACCTTGAAATGTGAGATTGAAGGATGGGGAGAAACAACTAATCGTTATTTTACTTATGTTATAAAAGAGTTGTTTTTAGATAACTGTTTGCGGATTTTACTGTTGGGTTATGATAATCCGAACTCTCCTTTTAAAAACCAGTATAGTTATTGTGTTCTTCCCCCATCAAAACAAGTTTCAGAATCTGATTGAACGTGCCATTTTTTCCGCCCAATCGTTTCTTTCTTGCCCGACATCTTTGCGGTGAACATTAGCAACAATTCCGTTTTCGCCCGTCACATCTCGACTATCAATGGCTTTGTATAAGTTCGGCCAGT
>CAYLIN010000120.1:0-3622 GCA_964383725.1 uncultured Azospirillaceae bacterium
TGCACAAGATATATGTAAAAAAAGGTGATTATTTAAAAATAAATGATACAATAGGTGAAGTTGGAAGCACAGGACGATCTACCGGCCCTCACTTGCACTATGAAGTTTTGTATCGCGGCGTCCATGTGGATCCAATGCCTTTTATGCAGGCTAAACTATAGAATTTTATGAGGTTGTTATGAAAAAACTGAAGCGTTTGATTTATTTGAAACTTGCCAGACGTCTGAATCGCAATGCTAACGGACCTGTTCCAAGCATTATTAGTCGCAGCACAAAAATTCAAGGAAATATCATTAGCGATTCTCTTGTTCACATTGATGGCGTTGTGGATGGCGATGTAAACTGTGAAGAATTAATTATTGGTATTCGCGGTGCTGTCAATGGTGCTGTTTCAGCTAAAAGCATGCAATTATTCGGCACCTTAACAGGCTCAGCTCAAGTGGATAACTTGTTTATTGCTAAAACAGCAAAGATGATTGGTGATGCATCCCATGACACTATTGCAATTGAGCCAGGGGCTTATATTGACGGACGTTGCATTAGAAAAGCAGAGCAACATACTCCGGAATTAAAAGTTATACACAGCAAAGCTGCAAATCACTAGTTTTTTTACCTCACAAAAAATCCCCTTTGTTTTTGATAACTTAGGGGATTTTTTAAGGGTTATTGAATTTTGCTCTTCAAATTAGCAATTAAGGCATCTATGCCACCGGGATTGTTTTTGATAAAGCTGGTATATTCATTACGAGCCGTAATTGCTAAGCTGACATTTTCAATAACAATATCAACAATTTTATAACTACCGGCTTTTTCACGAACACGCCATAAAACTTTTGCTGGTTCTCCCTGATCCATCGGTACAATAGAATTTACAAAAACCTGTCCTTTAGATGTAGATGGAGAAGTTCCTTTGAAAATAAATTTTTTCCCCTTAAATTCGTCAAAGCGTTTTGACCACGTTGAGATATTCAGCTGACGATAAACCGCAATAAACTCCTTACGTTGCTCCGGTGTTGCCGCACGCCAATTACGCCCTAAAACAAACTGACCGATAAAATCCAAATCAAAAGCTTTGTTAAACAAGACCGCAAAACGAGCGTCTTTATCAGCTTGAGAAACATTAGCATTCACAATTTGCTCAATTCCCTCATTAGTAACATCTTCCACAAATTTTTCAGCAGCCTTTGCATCAACTTCGGCGCGAGCAACAGTGCTAAAAAACATCATGGCGGCGGTTAAACTTAAAAATACTTTTTTCATCTAAGGTTCTCCCTTTTAGTTCTGCGCAGATTATTCTGCATCTGTTTCATCAAAATTTTCATCAAAGTCAAAATCATAACTTTCACTTTCAGCTTCCGGAGCAAAACGGCATTTATAACCTTTTTGTTTTTGCATGTGAGCTGAACGTAATGTTGAATAGAAATCAACAGAATTTTGTTTTAAGTCATTATAGATATCCTGATATGTCTCCGCAAAAGCAATGTATCCCATCGCCGTATACGGATAAGAAATCTTAGCACTTATATTAGAATCCTTATAAGTTGCCCAGTACACAGGATCAGCTACAGCATCTACAACCGTTCCGGTCAAGCTACGTGGTGAGCTCGCTCCCAAGAACGGCAAAACAATATACGGCCCCTCGGCAACACACCAGCTCGCAAGAGTTTCATTAAAACTCGTATCTTTCCGTTCCAACTTCCATCCAGGAGCAACATCAAACAAGCCACCCAACCCCATTGTGGTATTAACCACAAAACGACCGATACTTTTCAACGCTGACGTAAACTTTAATTGTAATATATAGTTAGCAGCCGTAACAGGTTCTTTAGCATTGGACAGAAAACTGTTTACCCGTTCACGCACAAAGGGGGTTGTTACTTTTCGGTAACCTTTAGCAATCGGAAACATCACATTATCATAGAAAGATTCATTAAACGCGAACACCTTGCGGTTAAAGTTTTCATACGGATCGGCAGTTGCCTCCGGACGGCTGAGTTTTCCATCAAAAGCACAGGCGCTTGTCATCAATAATGCAGCCAATCCAACGGCATATTTAAGATGTTTGGTCACAGTCCCCTCACTTCTATAAATTAATTTTCTTTATAATATATCACGATGTTTTGTTAAATCAATAAATTTAATTACCCTATACAGATTTTAACCTTTTGCACTTTGTTACAAAAAAGTAATGTTTTGTGTTTTGCAATCATAGAGAATCTACCATATGATGCCTTTAGTTAAAAAATATTAATAAGGACGATGAAATATGACAAACAAACCAAATAAACCAATTAATCTGTTTGACTGCAAAACATCTCAAAGTGTTATCGGACAAGATAAATTTTTAAAAGCATTTGAAGCTATTTTGAATCATGGTGCTTATTGTCAAGGTCCGGAAACTCGTGAATTAGATGAAAAATTAGCTGCATATGCCGGTGTTGAATATTGCTCAACCAATGGTTCAGGTACAGATGCTTTGACTCTGGCTCTGATGGCTTGGGATGTTAAACCGGGTGATGCTGTTTTCGTATCCTCATTTACTTTTGTTGCTTCTGCTGAAGCTCCGGTTTTATTGGGTGCAACTCCGATTTTTGTTGATTCTGATCCGAATACCTTCAATATGGATCCTAAAGATTTGCAACGCGCTATTGATGAAGTGAAAAAAGAAGGTAAACTCAACCTCAAAGCTGTTATTCCGGTTGATATTTTCGGTTCTCCGTGTGATTATGATGAAATCATCAAAATCGCTCATGCTAACGGCATGAAGGTTTTGTCTGACTCTTGCCAATCATTCGGTTCTGTTTACAAAGGCAAAAGAGCCGGTTCCATTGCTGATATGACTGCCACATCTTTCTATCCGACAAAGCCCTTGGGTTGTTATGGTGATGGCGGCGCAACATTCAGCCACACTAATGAAGAAAACGAATTGGTTAAATCCTGCCGCGTTCATGGTATGAGTCCGGAAGATCACTATGACAACGTTCGTTTGGGTATGACGGGTCGTATGAACTCATTCCAAGGTGCTGTACTGTTGCAAAAATTGACTGTTTTTGATCAGGAATTGAAAGATCGTTTCCGTGTTGCCAGCCGTTATGATAACGAATTGAGCAACTACTTCGGTAAACAAAAGATTTTAGATAACTGCAAATCTGCTTATGCATTGTACACAATCCACTGTGAAGATCGTGATGAATTGATGGCTTATCTGAAAGAAAACGGGATTCCTTGCGGTGCTTACTATCCGCGGCCGGTTAATACACAGACTGCTTATGCAAAATGGAATAAACGCAGCTTGCCTGTTTGTGAAAAGCTATCTCAGACAGTTCTGTCTATCCCGATGACTCCATACTTGGATAATGAAGACTTGGATTATGTCATCAATACAATGAATGAATTTGCTGCTAAAAAACAAAATAAAGCTGCCTAATTCATATCCATAAAAGAAACAGCCCCGGTGTTGCACAGATAATGCTCGGGCTGTTTTTTTTATAAAGAAAATAAAAAAATTCACATTATTAAAATTAATGCTGGACAATATAAAAAATATACATTATAAGTTTTTTCGTCCGCTGATGCTCGGGTAGCTCAGTTGGTAGAGCAGAGGACTGAAAATCCTCGTGTC
>CAYLIN010000121.1:0-3619 GCA_964383725.1 uncultured Azospirillaceae bacterium
CCAAAACCTGCATTTCAATATGACGAGGTTTTTGCAAATATTTTTCCATATAAACAACATCACTGGTGAATGCAGCTTTAGCTTCCGCTTTTGCCATTGTAAAAGCTTCTTTCATTTCATCGTCGTTAAAGGCAATTTTCATACCTTTTCCGCCACCACCGGCTGTGGCTTTAACAATGACGGGATAACCGATTTTATTAGCCCATTCAATAGCATGTTCAACACTTTCCAGAGCCGGAGACCCAGGCGTAACCGGTAAGCCAGCTTCTTCGGCAGCTTTACGAGCAGTAATTTTGTCACCCATCAAGCGCATTTGTTCGGCAGTTGGACCGATAAAAGTGATGCCGTGTTCTTCAACCATTTCAGCAAAGTCGGCATTTTCTGATAAAAAGCCAAACCCCGGGTGAATAGCGTCGGCACCGGTAATAACTGCAGCAGAAATAATTGCAGATTTATTTAGATAAGAATCTGTTGAACGGGCAGGACCAATACAAACAGCCTCATCAGCCAAGCGCACATGCATAGCATCAGCATCAGCTTCTGAATGTACTGCAACCGTTTTAATACCCATTTCACGGCAGGCACGGTGAATACGCAAAGCAACTTCACCACGGTTGGCAATCAATACTTTTTCAAACATAGTTAAATCCTAAAACGTTAAACCTAATCAATGATAACCAATGGTTCGCCATATTCAACAGGATCGCCGCCTTCAACCAAAATCTTGGAAACAGTTCCTGATTTGTGAGCTTTAACAGGATTAAATGTTTTCATGGCCTCAATCAAGCAAACGATGTCACCTTCTTTAACACTGTCACCCGGTTTAACGTAATTAGGGGAGTTCGGATCAGCAGAGAGATAAACAACGCCGACCATTGGAGACTTAACAGCATTCGGGCTGTTGGAATAATCTTCATTAGCAACAGGGGCGCTGACAGCCGGAGCAGCAACGGGAGCAATCGGAGCGGCCGGAGCAGGAACTTGAGCGGCAACAACTTGTTGAGGAGCGGCCATGACCGGAGCCGGAGCAGCGGCTAAGCCTTTAGACAAGCTGATGCGGCAGCCTTCATCTTCATATTCCAATTCATTAAGATTGCTTTTTTCAAGTATTTCAGCCAGTTTGGCGATTACTTTAGTATCAATAGGATTAGACATTATATTATTCTCTCTTCCATAGTTAATTAAATTCGCAAAATTCTTACTTCTTCATAAACCGTTTTTTGTAAAAAAACAATAAAAATAATCAATTTTTGCTGATTTATGCTCATTTTTTATAAAAAAAGACGTGAAAACAGATGATTTTTAAAAAATATAAAAATGCTTTAAAATGGTATTTTAAAAAATGGCACGCAATTTGCATTGATATCGGAAAGAAAATTTTTAGGGTGAAAAACAATGGAAGTTAAAGATGTAAATAACAGTTTGGGACAAGTCCTTTTTAATAAAGGAGCTGCAGTAAGTTCATCTCAACAGGCTTTGGGTACCGGTTTTGCTAATCTATTGGCAGGGCAAACAGCAATGGCTTTAGATATGGTCGCCGGACGTTCTGCGGCAGATAAAGCCCAGGTTGATGTTTCTGTTGCTAAAAAAACTGTCGTTTCTGATGATAAAAAAACAGCGCCTCAGAAAGAAAAATCGGTAACTTCTAAAGATAAAGTATCTGTTGCGGAAAAAAATACCCCGAAAAAAAATAAGAAGTCTGTTGCTGTTGATGATTCTTCTTCTGTTCAGGCTAATGTTGTTTCTGATAAGCCGGTTCAACAAGAAAATGTTGCAACAGCAAATAATCAAGTAGAGCAAGCGGTTGCTCAAGCAGAGGGTGTGGTTGAAATTGAGGCTCCTGTCGTTGCTGAGGAAGTGGTTGCTGATTTTCAGCCTGTTGAAGCAGGGGAAACAGTTCTGAAAGAATTGACAATTAAGGTGGCGCAGCGGAATGAACAGAATGTTATGGCTGTGATTTCAGGAAATGATATTTTTATGGCACCTGAAATGCCGGATTTGCAAAGCTTGTCTGCAATGGCAAGTGTTTCTGTTCTGGATGAGGCGACTGGAGAAGTTAAGTCCGTGAGTGGTGCTGAATTGGTTGAAAAGATCAAGGAAGCTTCTGATAATGGTGATTTATTTGCTTATGGAAGAGTTCAAAACCAAATGGTTGAAGTTGTGCCTGTGATTGTTACTGAAACACCAAAAATTGATGCGGTCTCTAAAGAAAATAACGATGGTATTCTGTCGCAAGAAAATGTTCAAACGGCAGTGATGCAACAAACTGAAGTAATGGCAAAAACAGAGAAAGAACTTCCGGTTGAACAAAAGTTTGTTCAAAAAGAAGCTGTTGTTGCTGAAGATGAAGGTGTCGTTGTTAATTCTAATAATCGTGATGCAGGTCATAATGTGGAAAAATTTGCTTATGCTGATGAGAAGTTGGCTGAACAAGCAAGTATATTGGATGAGAAAATTTCCTCAGAACATAAGGTGAAGGTTAATGTTAAAGTCAATGAGGAAAAAATTGCCGCTGCAACAACAGCTGATTTATTGCAAGATGATTTTGCTTTGCGTGATATTTGGGTGTCAGCTGACGAGGGAATGGATAAAACTGAAAATCCGGCAACTCAAAGCGGTGTGGCTCAAAATACTTCAACAGCTCAGAACAGTACAATTCTGAATACCAATAATATGGCAGCTGTTATGCCTGTTGCCGCTGCTGCTGTTGAAGTTGTGGAAACAATAGCCTCTTCAAGCACAAGTTCGGCAATGGCTGCAGAGACAGTATCTGCTCCGATGTCACATGTTGTGGCTGGTGGAAGCGAATTTGTTAATCAGGCTCGCGCTGAAAATGCCAAAACAACGGAAACTTCATTCCGTGATGTCTTAAAAGGCATGGAAAGAGAAGTGGTTGATCAGGTTAAGGTTAACATTACCAAGTCTGCGGTTAAAGGAATTGACAAGATCAATATTCAATTGAAACCGGAAGATTTGGGACATATTGAAATTAAAATGCAGATTTCCAAAGACGGAAAATTACAGGCTCATATTATTTCAAGCCGTCCGGAAACAATGGAAATCTTGCAAAAAGAAATTCAATCGTTGGAACAAGCTTTTAATGATGCCGGATTTGAAATGGATGATGGCGGCTTGAGCTTTAGTTTCCGCGAAGGTAACGAAGCTGGACAGGATAGTAATTCTGAACTGCGCAGTTTCTTGGGCAATATGTTCGAAACTGACAAAGGTGTAGAAACCGCCGGCAACGACAATTTAGAAACATGGAACCCGGCTCAGGGTCTTAATATTCGCGTTTAGGTTTAGGGGAGAACCAAAATGACTGATTTAAGTGCAATTACAGGGGCGATTCAGACAGGTGCAAACAAAACGGCAAGCAGCAGCCAACAATTATCTGCTGACATGAACACGTTTTTGACCCTGCTGACAACCCAGTTACAATATCAGGATCCGATGGATCCGATGGATACAGCAGAATTTACCAACCAGTTGGTACAATACTCTGCGGTTGAACAGTCAATCCAGATGAACAGCAAACTTGACAATTTGCTGAGCCTGACTGTCTCTAATCTTGGAGCTCAAGCTGTATCTTATATTGGTAAAACAGCTCAAGTATTGGGTG
>CAYLIN010000122.1:0-3597 GCA_964383725.1 uncultured Azospirillaceae bacterium
CATGTTGTTGCCTATCTGAAAGATTTTTTGTTCAAACCGGATCAAGCGCATTGTCCGGTGGCAGCTTTGTCCGGCGGTGAGAAAAACCGATTGATGTTGGCTGTGGCTCTTGCGCAACCGTCAAACTTTTTGGTTTTAGACGAACCGACTAATGATTTGGATATGGACACGCTGGATCTTTTGCAAGAAGTATTAGATGATTATGCCGGCACAATCCTGATCGTCAGCCATGATCGAGACTTTTTGGATCGTGTTGTTACTTCTGTCATTTATATGAAAGGTGATGGAACGCTTAGCGAGCATGCCGGAAGTTATTCCGAGCTTTTGGAAAAAATTAAACCTGTTTCCGTTGAGCCGACAAAAGCCAAAACTCAAGCAAAACAAGATAAGCCGTCACAACCCAAAGCTACCAGTCGCAAACTCAGTTATCATCAACAACGCTTACTTGAGGTTTTGCCGCAAGAAGTGGACGCTCTGGAACATGAAATTGCTACCATTGAAGAAGAATTGTGTAACCCGTCTCTTTATACTGAAAATCCGCAACGATTTGATAAGTTAACCTCAGATTTGTCTTTGAAAAAACAGCAAAAGGAAGATAAGGAAAATCAATGGTTAGAAATACAAATGCTCAAAGAAGAGCTGGAAGCATAGTTATTCTGCTTTTTCAGCTTCTAAAATTTGATGGATTTTATACAGAACCGGACGCACCATTTCAAGTTCTTCATCCGTTACTTTTTCTGCGCCGACACGTTTTTCCTGTTCAGCAATAATCGGATGTAAATTGCGTTCTCCCTGAGCCGCCATTTTTTTATTGGCACTTATGTTATTTAACAACATTTCCGTCTTAACAATCGCTTTCAAACGTTGTTCAACATAAAAAAAGCGATCAATATTCCATTTTTTATATTCAAACCACCGACGTAATTGCGGTGAATATTTTTCAGACGGATACCCCGTTGTCAAAGAAATTTGTTGAGGCTCGCTCTTAGAAGCGTTTGTTTGTAAATATTCAGGCCACAACTCTAGAAAGGCATTAATTTCATTCGGTGTCAATTGTTCGGCATTTTTTTGAGGTGTGTCATAAATATAGCGGCGAGAACAGGACAGACCTAGTATCAAAAAAACAATGGCACCATATATCGCCAGCCGTCCCCAATCTCGAAATGTCATTTTACCACCTCAGACTTGATATAACATATTGTGGTGAAACATCAAAATTGTTTGATAATTCACGCGTTTTTGTAACATCCGGAATATATCCTTCGCCCAAATAATTAACATGTATCCCTTTGGATATTAACAATGCGTCGAGTTTTAACAAATCCGCTCCTTTGATATCTGTTGCCAGATTATCACCGACGACCAAAACATTTCCGGCATTTTCTACGGCGCTCAGACTATAGTTAAAAATACGACTCTCTGGTTTTCCAAGAGTAATAATTCGCCCGCCCATAACCGCATATTGTTCAGCCAATGCTGCCGGAGCTATGGCAATTTTTCCATCTTTAAAACAAGATGTATCATTACCGGCACAAACAAACGGTAATCCAAGGCTCACGGCATGTTCCAACTCCGGTAAGTATTGTTCCAGCGTATCATTTGCGGAGGCGGCCTCATTCATATAAACAAAATGTGCGGTTTCAATCTGAGATACAGGTTGATAATCTAACCCGCTGAAAATGCCTTTGTCATCACGAAAACCAATTTGATAATAGTTATTGCCAATCGCGGCAAAGTCGCCATTGCGAGCTTTGAACATATAATGTAAAATTTCTCCGGCAGTCATAATACAAGAAAAAGAAGCCGGATTCAGACCGTTCAGTTGCAATTTTTCCACCAAAGCGGCAACACGTTCTGAACAGTTTGACAACAAAATAACCTTCTTTCCTTGTTGAAAGAGATTATTGACAGCTTTAACCGCATCCGGCAACAGCTCGTTCCCTTCGGTTAATACGCCGTTGTAACCGATTAAAAAGGTGTCATAGTTCTCCGCAATTTTGGAAAGGTTGACTATGGGCTTTATCATTTTCATTGTTTATTGTCCCCAAATCAGGCAGCAAAAAATAAAATTTGTGCAGAGTATATCTATTTTTTGCCGCGCTGACAAGGAAATAAACAGAGTTTTCACCCTAAAATCAGAAAAATAAATCGCGTTTTCCGGCTTTTACCTGTTCAATACGGGCAATCAGAATAGGTTTACGCGGATCATCATCTGGAAAAGCCCTAACCTCGCGATCAATCGCTGCCAAGCATTTTTCTCGAGTTGTCGGACTGGCGTAGTCCATGACATATTCAAGCAAGGTCAAAACCGCATTCGGGGTGCAAAAACGCTTTACAAATCCGGGGACAGCAAATTCCATGAAATGTTCACCGGTACGCCCCAGACGATAACAGCCGGTGCAGAATGAAGGCAAATAATCAGCCTCACACAGCTCACCGATAACTTGATCCAAGCTACGGTTATCACTTAACACAAACTGGCTTTTTTTGTCGCTGGAGACTTCATCTTGTCCGGAATAAGCTCCGACACCGATATCTGAACCGGCATCAATCTGACTAATACCATATCCGATAGCTTCATTACGCAGATGAACAGGTTCACGAGCTGTTAAAATCATTCCCGTATAAGGAACAGCTAAGCGAATAACCGCAATCATTTTCATAAATTCTTCATCTGTCGGAGCATAAGGCGGATGGTCGGCATAATCCGTTCCGATTGCCGGTTCGATTCTCGGAAATGAAATGGTATGCGGACCGACACCGAATTTTTCTTCCAAGTGAATCGTATGGTACAACATTGCTAAAGCTTCAAACTTGTGATTATACAAGCCAATCAATGCTCCCATTCCCACGTCGTCAATACCGGCTTCCATCGCACGATCAAAGGCAAACAGACGCCACAGGTAATTGGCTTTCAATCCGCTGGGGTGAACAGAACGGTATGTCGGCTGGTGGTAGGTTTCCTGAAAAATCTGATAAGTTCCGATACCGGCCGACTTAACCGTTTTAAATCCTTCAACGTCCAATGGAGCCGCATTGATATTCACACGACGGATTTCACCGTTTCCTTCTTTAGTTGCATAGGTTTTGCGTACGGTTTCGGCGATAAATTCAGGATCATAACGAGGATGTTCGCCATAAACCATAATCAGACGTTTGTGTCCTTTAGATTCCAAAGAACGGACTTCCTTTTCAAGTTCTTGCATGGTCAGTGTTTTGCGCACCAATTCCAGATTGTCCTTACGGAAACCGCAATAAGTACAGTTATTAATACAGTCATTACCGACGTATAACGGCGCAAACAAGACGATACGATTGCCGTAAATCATCTTTTTCAGATTGCGCGCACCTTCTTTTATTTGTTCAACGATTTCCGGATCATCAGCATTCAGCAAAACGGCCATTTCTTCAGGATTGAGGCGATTTTTTGCCAACGATTTGGCAATAATATCCTCAACTTGTTTGTGGTCAGTCGTTTTTTGTTTCAACAATTCTTCAATACGGGCTTCAGGAATAAAAGATTCCAAGCCGTCAACATTAATATCAGGTAATCCGTTAGCCATTTTTTGTCTCTCTATATTTTTGTAAAGCGGCAGG
>CAYLIN010000123.1:0-3570 GCA_964383725.1 uncultured Azospirillaceae bacterium
ACAACCAGCTCCAATCCCAATTGCCCCAACATGTCATTAGCTTGCTGCAAGAGAGTTCCCGTTCCCTCCCGAACATAATTGACATCCGGCGCACCGGGAATATTTTTACCATATGTCGGGTTTGTAAGAGCTTGCGTCCGATAATACGGCACACTGGCGATACCAAAATCACAAACATCGACAAGCTTTTCCTGATTGAGCTCACCATCAACCTCGACTGGCGTTTCTTTATAAGAGCCGGCATTTTGCGTCGGAATATCTGTCAATGGAGCCAACAAACCAAGCTCTTTAGCTTTTTGTGTTATATTTAAGGTCTCAAAACCAACTCTATCCGTATCAATTGCGATTGTCATAAAAGAACTCCTCATTGTGAATATGAAAAGACCTTAGCACAAAACACATTTTTTGTCAACAATTATAGATTTCATCTAAAAAGATATTAGCTTCAAATTTATTTCTAAACCAAGTTCTTTGCCGCTTTGCATACTGTCTGGTATGAAGCTTTGCCACTTCCACAGATTTGTCCAAAGAGCACTTACCGTGTACAAAATCAGCCAACTCGGGAACCCCCAGCATTTTCATTGCCGGAAGTTTCTCATCCAGCTTAAATTGCAACAAACGCCGCACTTCATCCACTGCACCGGCCTCTACCATCATATCAAAACGCCGATAGCACCGCTCATCCAAAACCTCCGCCGGCGGCACAAGTTTAATCGTCACGAAATCGGCTTCCGGAAGTTTTTTCACCATCGGTTTTTGATACCACTCGGCGATTGACATCCCCGTTTGCTCAAAAATCTCATATGCCCGTCGTACTCTGGTCGTATCATTAGGATTGAGCATTGCCGCTCCTGCCGCATCAATTTGACGCAAGCGATCATAAAATTCTTCCGTCCCCAACTGACGCTGCAGACTTAAAATCTGTTGCCTGATTTTTTCATCCGGCTCCGGAATAGGCGTTGTCCCATTAACCAGATTATCCAGATACATTCCTGTTCCTCCGACCACAACCGGAAGCTTTCCTCTCTCCCATATTTCATGGATTTTAACCACAGCTAAATCCAACCAATCAACCACAGTCCCATTGACTGATGGTTCATAAATTTCATAAAGGTGATGAGGAATTCCTTGTCGTTCTTCTAAAGACGGAACCGCTGATAAAATCGGCAACCCCTGATAAACCTGCATTGAATCTGCATTAATAACTTCACCGTTATACGCTTTTGCAATATCTATCGCCAAACCGGATTTTCCCGACGCTGTCGGCCCACCGATAACAACAACAGAACAGGCGTTTAATTCCGGCAATTCAATCATACGGACAATTTCCGACACTTGGCATTTTCAACCAACTTAGAGCACAATGTCGGATAATCAATTCCGGCATATTTGGCTTGTTCCGGCACCAAAGACAACGACGTCATTCCCGGATTCGTGTTAATCTCTAAAAAGACAACACCATCATCTGGATTGTAACGCAAATCACTACGAGATACTGAGCGACATCCCAAAGTTTGGTGCATTTTCTCAGCATAAGCCTTGCACACTTCTGCCACTTCATGCGGAATTTCTGCCGGCAAAATATGTTGCGTCACACCATTTGTATATTTTGCCTTATAATCATAAAACTTATCCGCAGCCCGCAACTCTGTCACAACATGTGCCTTACCATCCAAACACATAACAGTCAATTCCTGCCCCGGAATAAACTTCTCCACCAAAATTTCACAATCCAAATTCGGATATTTAACCTTCAATTGGTCTTCTTGATTTTCGACAATAAATACACCGACACTGGACCCGTCACTAACCGGCTTGACCACATAAGGATACGGAATAACCGTTCCGTTTGCCATAAAATCACGTGCCGTCATTTTCTGCCCAGGGGCCACCCGAATACCACAGCTTTTCGCAACAACCTTACTCAAATATTTATCCATTCCGACACAGGAAGCTAACACGCCGGAATGAGTATACGGAATTTGCAACAAATCAAGCAACCCTTGTATCTCGCCATCTTCCCCCCAGTTACCGTACAAACCGTTATAAACGACATCGGGTTTTTCTGTTTTCAAAACATCAATAAAAGCCCAAACATCTTTCAAATCATGCAATACCACATCATAACCGCTAACCTGCAACGCCGCAACAATATCATCACAAGCCGTCAAGCTTACTTCTCTCTCCGCAGAAAACCCTCCGGCTAAAACCAAAACTTTTTTTGACATATTAACTTCCTTTTTTTCAAATTTTCTGTTATTGTATTCGAAAAGTTTAAAGAAAGACTAAAACCTTGATGAAAAAAATACTTTTATCTGCATTTTTCTGGGCTATTACAGCAACAGCCTCTACAGCTGCGGAAGTTCAACATAAATTCAATGTTTCCATCGGTCCGTTTGACGCCGCTGTGGCTCAATTAGCCTATACCCTAAATCCATCAACTTATGCTATCAACTCCCAAGTCAAAACAAACGGCATATTCAATAAACTCTACCCGTTTAAAGCTAACTATGCAACCTCTGGCAGAATCAAAAAAGAAAAATTCGAAACTGCCAGCTATCACTACGATTCGCAATCACGTTTCAATAAACGCACCAAAGAACTTATCTATGACGATAACGGCCACCCGCTTTATCGCCTCAGTACAAAAAACGGCAAACAAAAAAAAGGTACTGTTGACACAGCTATCGACAGTACTGATACCACTGATTTACAGACTATCTTTGCCAAACTGGCCAAACAATATAATGATGTTCATTTTTGCGACAGCCGTATGCAGGTATTTGATGGTAAAAAGCGCTTTGATGTTATCTTCAAAGATGAAGGAAAAGAAGAACTGCCTCCGCAAGAAGGCTTAGCCCATTCTGGTATGGCAACGAAATGTTCAATATATATTGACAAATTAGGTGACAAAGACGATGATTTGCTCTGGGAATTAACCTCAGACCGCCCGATATATTTTTGGATGATGGAAGATAAGAAAACCAACAAACCATTCATCGCTAAAATCATGATTGAAGACACACCGCTGGGGCGCTTGGAAGCTCTGGTGCAAAAAATAGAAATAAAGGACTAAAATGTTAGATAAAGCTGAATTACTGTTGCCGGCAGGCTCCTTGGTCAAACTCAAAACCGCCATTCTTTACGGTGCTGATGCCGTCTATGCAGGAACACCTGACATGTGCCTGCGCGCCCAGTCAAAATTCTCTATTGAAGAACTACAAGAAGGCATTAACTTTGTTCACAAACACGGGAAAAAGATCTACCTGACACTTAACCTTTTCATGCATAATCGTGATGTTGAAAAATTGCCAACTTTTATTGACACATTACGCCAATTAAAACCGGATGGCGTGTTAATTGCCGACCCCGGTGTCTTTCAGTTTGTGAAAGAACACGCTCCGGAATTAAATCTCTTTGTTTCCACTCAAGCTAATATATGTTCTTATCAAGCTGTCAAATTCTGGCAGTCACAAGGAGCTAAACTTTGCGTTTTAGGACGTGAAGTCACCTTTGAAGAAATGAAAGAAATCAGAGAAAAATGTCCCGATATCGTCCTTGAATGTTTTA
>CAYLIN010000124.1:0-3562 GCA_964383725.1 uncultured Azospirillaceae bacterium
GCGGTATCCCAATCAAGCAGAGTATTGCTGTTACCGGTTCTATCAACCAGTTTGGTGAGATTCAACCGATTGGCGGTGTGAATGAAAAAATCGAAGGCTTCTTCGATGTCTGCAACCATCGTGGATTAACCGGCGACCAAGGCGTTATCATTCCACGCACAAATGTTAAAGATTTGATGTTGCGTGAAGATATTTTGACCGCCGTCGATAATGGACAGTTCCACGTTTGGGCTGTCGATACAGTTGATGACGGTATTGAAATTTTGACAGGAGTAAAAGCCGGAACAGCTGATAAAAACGGTCGTTACCGCAAAGGAACGGTTAACCACGCCGTCCAGCAGGAATTAGAACGTTTGTATAAGCGCTATGTTAAATTTGCCAAAGAAACACACGGTTGCTTGGGAAAATAACCAAAAGGGGCTGAGTAAGCCCCTTTTTTAGCGCTCCAATTCTAATAGTTTTGATTTAATATCCAAACCACCGGCGTACCCGACTAATTTACCGTTACTACCAATAACTCGATGACAAGGGATAATAATGGCAATTTTATTTTTATTATTAGCCATGCCGACTGCACGACAAGCTTTGGCATTACCGCAACGACGAGCCAGTTCACCATAACTGATAGTTTCTCCGTATGGAATTTTTTGTAATTCCGCCCACACTTTTTTCTGAAAAGGCGTTCCTTCTACAAACAGCGGTAAATCAAAGCATGTTCTTTGTCCGGCAAAATACTCTGAAAGTTGTTTTTCTGCTTGCGCTAACAAAGGTGTTTTTTTCTGATAGGTTTCTTCATTAAAGACCGGAGTGGAAAAGCTAACAGTAGCTATCGCAGCATTTTTTTCAGCCAATGTCAAAATGCCGATAGGCGTTTGAACATTCCAAAGATAAATCATTATTGTTACACCTGCAGTTTGCTGACCGCCAGTAAGGCCGCACCAATAAGAGCCGCATCATTGCCAAAGGCCGCTTTTTTGAGTTTGAATGGTGGAACAACAAGGTTTTTATTTGCCATGGCTTCCATTTGTTGTTCATCAATGAAGGCAACCAGCGAGCCGAACAGAACAATAACCTCGGGATCAAACAATGTAGCTAAACCACGAAGTCCGGCAGCAATGTCATCGCACCACAAATCAAAAACCTGCTGAGCAAGGGGATTATTCTCTTGTTTAAGTCTTATTAAGTCGTGAGTGGTCATTTGCGAATTGTTAAAAGCTTCTTGTGCATCCAGAGCCAAAGCTTTGCCGGAAGCATAAATCTCAAAACAATCGTATGACCCACAGCCGCAAAGTCGCTTATGTCCTCGGTCAATGGGATAATGAGCTTCTCCGGCGGAACCTGATTTTCCTTTGAGAATTTTGCCATCAACAATAATACCCAACCCTAATCCGGTACCGATAGCAACGACAATGGCATTTCTGCTGCCCGTGGCGGCACCGACCTGATATTCTGCCCAAGCAACAGCGTTGGCATCATTTTCTACAAAAACAGGCTTAGATGATAGTGAAGAAAAATCAAGAAGATGATATCCCTCAGGCATATTGTGAGCAGAGGACATAATGCGGGTGTTTTCAGAATTAACCGCACCGGCTGTTGCAAAAGATACGGCATCAATCTCAGCTTCATGGATATGGATAGTTTCAGTAAAAAGTTGTTTAAGCTCATCAAAGCTATTGGGCGTAGGAACAGTTTCGCGTGGCGTTAAAAGAACACCCTTATCATCGACAAGAGCGTGAGCAATTTTGGTGCCGCCAACATCAAAAGATAATATTTTCATGTTATATCGTATCAAGCCTTAAAATATGCCGAATAGCATCGGCGCAATTATCATATTCCGTTAATACTGAAAAATCATGCTTATCAAGAATTTGATAAGAGCAACTTTCAGCATTATATGCCAGATAATCATATTCGTTGCTTCCTAAAATGACAAGGTTTTTATCATCAGGAAGATCAGCCAGTGCATTTTCGCTCAAAATATCTGCAAAATAGTCATCAAAAGGCTGAATGCCAAAAACAAAAGCTCCCTGATAAGCAAAACCGTTACAATGATGCAAAAATGTCAAAAAATCAGACGGCAGAGGAGATAAATCATTTTGAGCCAAATCTTTTTGGCATAAGATAATATCTTCGCTCGCGACAGGCGGATTGAACTTTGCTCCAGATAAAACAGCCAGTTGTTTAATAAGATTTTCCATTGTTTTTCTTTTGTCCCAAACTTTGTAAATATTCTAATTCTCTTTGCGGGTCTCTCCTAATCTGAAAAGCGGGATGATAGCCGCCGAAGAAAATAATATTCTTATCAATGTCATAGCCTTTTCCAAAGTGCAACGAGCGATGATGGGGGTGAATAAATGTCACCAACACATTAGGAAAACCATTAACTTCGTAAAAATTATCCATTTCGTGACAGTTGGTAACATTAACTTTGTGATGTAAATCAAGCAATTCACTGCAACAGCCTTTTCGCATATTGGCCAGAATATCATTAGTAATCTGCGGTTTAACGCGCAAAGCTTTCATAATCTCTGTAAATTGCTGTCCGTAGCAGGCGGCAAACATTTTCAAGTGTTTGGATCGGGTGGATTCAAAAGGCCGAGCATTGCTTTTTTTAGCAATATCAATAATTACATCAACAAAATCGTAATAATTCATATCCGAAACAATAGAGGGGGGAATATTGTTTTCTGCCAACTGCTTGCAAATACGTTTACGTAGCTGACGAAAATTGGTAAAGTTTTTCATCTTATTCCAAGCAGGGGAATCTGTAAGATTATAATCAACAAAAGAAAAAGGGGTTGTGATTGCATCATCTTCAAATATCATATTTTCGACATTGAGTTGCCTATAACGCAAATAGCTTTCAGAAAAATCAGTTGTTCTCGGCCGATGCATAATTCCGTCAAAATCAAAGCGAATCATCAAGCTTTCATCTGGTGCTGCTTTGGGAATAGAAATATGGTGTTGATGAGGAACGAGCCCCAAAGAACGTAAAAGCAAATCAATTTCTGCTCTAAGATGATCAGCCTTTGTTTTCCTGAGCTTTCGTTTTTCTGTTTTGGAAAGTTCATCGTAACGGCTTCTTTTTTCATCTTGATTAGGGCGTTTTCTTTTTTTCAAAAATTGAGCATGGGCAAGAGCGTCCATTTTATCACGAATGGCTGCGACAATCTTGCGTTCGGTTAATAACAATTGGTCTAAAGCCGATTTTTTCATCAGCAAAACTCCATTTTTCTCTAAAGATAACAATCTTTTTTGACAATGTCTAGAGAAAAATATGGTTTTTGTTTATTTGTTTGTCTATTCACGGCACGGCTAAATATTTTAAACATCAAGACCGAATACTGGAAAATGTTTTTTGACAAAAAACTTGCGTGGTTCGTCAAAATGTGTTAATGTAATTTTAAATAAGCTTTGCTAACATGTACCCAATTTTTATTTTGGAGGACCACCATGAGCGATTTTACAGAACAACAAGAATTAGAAATTATCAATAGCTTTGAATTTAATGATCCAACTGTAACTTTCCACGAAAACAGAGTCACATTCACGTTTGGAGTGC
>CAYLIN010000125.1:0-2228 GCA_964383725.1 uncultured Azospirillaceae bacterium
CGTTTTGTCGGAGAAAACATGGTCGACATGTTCCTTAATGAAAAAAACATGAACATCGTCGAAATCGCTCAAAACTACCTGAACATCAGCACCTTTTTTTACTTCTTCCTCGGTATGATATTCATCTACCGCAATGCGTTGCAAGGAATGGGACGCTCAGACATTCCATTGATAGCCAGCATTGTTGAACTGGGAATGAGAGCTTTTGCCGCCATTTATCTGTCACAACGTATGGGATACATTGGTATCTGTTATGCCAGCCCTATCGCTTGGCTCGGCGGTGCAATCGTCGTCTTCTCCGGTTATCATCTGACAATCGGAGGACTACGCAAAAAAATAGCTGAAAAAGCATTTTGCAAGCAATTAGCCTCTCAACCTCTATACCTTAGAGAAGAAGCTGCAGAATAACCGTCAATGCACCTTGGAGCTCAGACGAGCGGCAATCGTTTGTGACAATTTTTCAATCAGTTTACTCTCCGCCATTGCCAAATCGAGATATGAATTACCGACAGGTTGTTCAAAACGACTGCGCTCTTCAGCTAAAACTTTTCCGTTTGATGTCTTCAGCGTCCACTTAGCATCCAATATTGCCGTCTGATTAAAAGAACCATCAAATTGTATCACATCAACAGCAACCAAATAAGCAAAATTCTCACGCCCGGTTTCTTGGATATTAACTTGAGACTTTGGAAAATATACAGATAAATCCTCAGCTAAAACCCGTTGGAAAATTAAGGCTAAAGAGTCATTCCATCGATGAAATTCAGAAAACTTAAACTCCATGGAATGATGATTTGAGGTCACCATCTGCGGACGATCCAGATAATCTGGCAAATTAACATCCTGAACACCAATATTCGTCTTCAACAGATAAACAAGACCTCCTTGCGGTTCTGCAAAAGATTTTAACGTATAAAATTTTGAATTTTGAGATGTCCCTATACAAGCAGTCGTCATAAACACCAACAACAAAACATATTTTTTCATTTTAACTTCCTCTCGCTTTTCCCTTAAGCACAGCTTCAGGATGACGCTCCAAATAATCCGTCAAATTACGCATTGACTTTGCAGCATCATTAACACTTTTCATTGCCTTACTGAAATTATCAATCGCCAAACCTGTTGCCGTCGAATTCCTAACAATCAGCTTGTCAAAATCAGTAAAAGCTTTCGTTGCCTGCGGTAATAATATATTCATTTTATCAACGGTTTCACGTAACGGCAAATTTTGAACATCACGAGACAACTCTTTAATCTGCGACAGTACTGTCGGAATTTCCATGTAGTCTTTCTTGCCCATTTCTTGTTTTAAGACAACCGGTGTTCCCGGCAACATTTCCAACTCAATCATCAATTGTCCGGTCAACAGACTTTGGCTTGTCAAACGAGCCCGCAACCCTCGATTGATTAGAACATCAAGAAACTCATCACGATGAGTAATATTATTCTCAGTAAAAATCCCTTGCTGCGGCGTAAAACGAGCATAAACAGGAATACTAAACTCCATATTACTGGGATTGGCAATTAAATCAATTTTTGAGACCTTTCCGACTTCAACCCCCATAAACACAACAGAAGACCCAACATTCAAGCCTTTAATGGATTCCTCAAAATACATAACCGCCACATGCTTATTATCAGCAATAAGTTTATTTCGCAAAAAAGCAGCTAAAATCAGCAAAAAAATGACAATACCGCTGATAATAAAAACGCCAACAAGACGAACATTAGGTTGTTTTGCCATCTTATTTTTCCCCTCTGGTTAAAAATTCCAAAACTGTATCATTCGGCGGATTTTTAAGCAATTCTTTCGGGTTGCCTCGCCCACCGATACTTTTTGTTGACGCATCTAAAAAGATGGCATCTGTCCCAATCGCAAAAATTGAAGCCAATTCATGCGTCACCACCACAAACGTCGTCCCCAAACTTTGATTAATCTCCAACAACAAATCATCCAATAACTTCGAGCTGATAGGATCAAGCCCCGCAGACGGCTCATCACAATACACAATCTTCGGATCAAGCGCTAAAGCTCTGGCTAAACCGGCGCGCTTTTTCATTCCCCCGCTGATTTCCGACGGATAATAATCTTCAAAACCGTTCAATCCCACTAATGCCAACTTCAAAGAAACCAACTCATCAATCAACTGCTGAGAATAATCCGTATATTGCTGCAAAGGCATCGCAATATTTTCAGCTAACGTCATCGAACTAAACAAAGCACCGCT
>CAYLIN010000125.1:2328-3487 GCA_964383725.1 uncultured Azospirillaceae bacterium
CCCCACACCTGCAATAACCATGTTAAAATTCCAGTCACCACAATCATCCATACAATCGCCGAAACAACGGCTTTTGTCGTTGCTACACCGACACTATCCGCATTGCGTCCGCAATTCACTCCATAATAACAGCCGCAAAGCGCGATAACCGCCCCATAAATAAAACCATGCAACACCCCGACCGAAAAATTATTCATCTTCAATGCATCCAACGTATATTTAAAATATTCGACAGGTGAAATTTCCAACATAACAATACCAACTGTTGCTCCTCCCAAAACGCCCATTAAATCAGCTAACATTGTTAAAATCGGCATCGTCACAAGCAAACTTAAAATCCTCGGCAAAACAAGAAAATCAATTGTCGGAATTCCCATTGTTTTAAGAGCATCAATCTCTTCATTCACCTGCATTGTCCCGATTGTCGCCGCATAGGAAGCTCCGGTACGTCCCGCCATAATAATCCCCGACATAATTGCTCCCATAATGCGTGTCATACCCACAGCCACCAAACTGGCCACATATATCTGCGCCCCAAACATCTTAAGCTGAATCGCCCCGACAAAGGCTAAAATCAGCCCTACCATAAAACTGACTAACGAAACAATCCCGATTGCCTTATAGCTGCTGTCTTCCAAAGCAAACATCAAATCCACCTTGCGCATAACGGCAATTCCGAGAATATAGCGCCATACAGATTTGCCTGTCTCTCCAATAAATTTTCCGCCTTTGATAACACCGTCATAAACAGCTATCCCCCAGTCACCAACCCAGTCAATAAATGACAAATGAATAGTTTTTTTCTGTTCAGGCTTGCGATCAACTTCCAAAGACAAATGTACAAGATCTCGCAAATCTTCTGGTAAAGTCTTCCAATCAACTTTGATTTCTTTGCGCCGAGCCGTCTGAGCAACATCAAATAAAATGACAACTAAAGATGAATCCCACTTTTTCAAATCAGCAGATTTTAAAATAATCTGAGCACCGCGAAATTTCTCCAATTTATCATGCAGAGACGCTTTCACGCTGTTATCATCATAAGCAATAAAATCACCCTTTAAGCTTATTTCGAAATATTCAGTGCCGGATTTGAACTCAAGTGTCATCTGTTTTCCTCACCTTTCCTTAATATAATAATAAGCTGATTTTCACTTTCAAG
>CAYLIN010000126.1:0-3405 GCA_964383725.1 uncultured Azospirillaceae bacterium
AATAAATTTTAACAAATGTGTAAAAAGGTTTCGGAAACGGAGCCTTTTTTATTTTTAAATTTGACGGAGGAGATGATGGTTTATTTCAGCCGGGAGTGGGTTGATGAAGTGATTTTGCCGGATGGAACGGCGGCGACATCAGCGGCGGATGTTGATCGCTATATGCGGCAGAATAATGTGGTGTTGTCTGCTGATTATTCAGCAGATTTTTACCGCAATGTAAGGTGGAAAAAACAGCAGCAGGAAAGGCGAGAGCTGTTTGCCGAATTTATTAAAGCTTATAAAAGGAGTATTTGGAACAATGGAACAAATTAGTGAAACCAGAAAAATTTTAGAACAGGAATTTGCCAAGTATGAGGCATTAGAAAAGCAAAAAGACCAAGAGGTCGAACAGAAATTGCCGGAAGCATTGGTTGCTGAGGCAGAAGCTGAAATTGACTATACAGTCTTGCCTAAATCTTTCAAAAAAGAAATGGCAGAACTTTTTAAGGAACTGCCGGAAGAAATGCAGAAATTTTTGCATGAAAAAGATAAGGAAAATGCTGAAAAAATTGCTTCGCTTGAGCAAGAATTGGAAAGCAAAAAACAAATTGACGAGATCTATCAAAAACATGCTTCACGTTTGAAAAGCTATGGTCTGGACAATGTCGGTGAATGGTTCAGCCATCTGGCAGACTTGGATGAAGCATTGGAAAGAGATCCCCAAGCGGTGGTTTATTATCTGGCGCAAGTGTACGGTGTGAAACCGGCTGAAGAGCCAAGCCGTAAATATGAAATGACAAAGTCGGATAAACAAGCTGATGCCAAAATGCGTATGCAGGAGGCTTGGCGGTGTGTCTGCGGTTTAATGCAAGCTGTGGACGAACAGGGGAAAGCAAAATTTCCCTATATTGATATGGTTAAAGCACAAATGGCCGGATTGCTGCAATGCGGCGCATCCGGTGATTTGGAAGATGCTTACCATAAGGCAGTGTGGCTTAATCCGCAAGTGCGTGAGGTGTTGATTAAGCAAAGAGCTGAGGCGGCATTGAAAGAAAAAGCCAAGGAAGCAGAAAAGGCCAAACAGGCTGCTTTTGCTCCTAAAGGGCGGCTTTCGCAATCCGATATGAGCAAACTGACAACCAGAGAGTTGTTGACACGTCTGATTAATGATTAAGCAACACTGCTGATTATTATGAAAAATGAGGGCTTTCGTTGAATGAACGAAGGCTTTTTTTGTATCAAATTTTGAAAAGGAAAAATTAAATGGCTAATACAAATTATCCTGAAATTTTTGCGACAACTTTGGAAAATCGTGCCGGTAAATTGGCTGACAATGTTTCCAATAACAACGCATTATTGAACAGGTTAAAAGACAAGGGGCATATGCGCAGCCTTGATGGTGGTTCCAAGATTTTGGAAGAACTTGAATATGGTGAAGGTGATTTAACTTGGTATAACGGTTATGATACTATCAGCTACACACCGAAACAATTGTTCAGCGCTGCTGAATACAGTTGGAAAATGTGTGCTGTTCCGGTGGCTGTTTCCGGGGAAGATTTGTTGAAAAACTCAGGAGCAGAACGTATTGTCAATTTGTTTGAAAAACGTATCGACAACGCTATGAAGACAATGTCTAACAAAATGGCCGCTGCTATTTACGGAGATGGTACTGAATCAGGCGGTAAGTCTATCGGCGGTTTAGCTTTGTTGGTGGCTGATGCTCCGACAACAGGTACTGTCGGCGGTATTAACCGTGCAACAGTCGGCAATGAATTTTGGCGTAATAAATCCTCAACAGCTGCAGATACATTTACAGCTGATACATTGCGTTTGGCTATGGACAAGATGTATATGTCTTTGTGTCGCGGAACCGATAAGCCGGATTTGATTGTAACCGGTGACAAGTTGTTTGCCTTGTATGAACAATCTTTGACACAATTGCAACGCTTTACCGATTCAAAAATGGCAGATGCCGGTTTTGAAGCTCTGAAATACAAAGGGGCTGATGTTATTTTTGATGGTGGACAAGGCGGTAATTGTCCTGACGACAAGATGTATTTTCTGAATACTGATTATTTGTATCTGCGTTCTCATCAAGACCGCAATATGAAAGTCATTGGTGGTGAACGTATGGCAGTCAATCAGGATGCATTATATAAAATCGTCGGTTGGGCCGGTAATATGACAATGTCTAACGCACGTTTGCAAGGTGTGCTGATTGATAAAAAGGTCACGGCTCCTGCTTCTTAGTTGTTTGGGGCAGCTTTAAAAGGCTGCCCTTTTTTATTTTCGGAAAGGATTGATTATGGATTTTGCAACATTTGAAAAAATTGCCAAGAATACGGTTTCGGAAGAAGGTGTATGCGCTCGCTTTTATGACAGGGCTGTCAAGCGTGATATTGTTGATAAGAATGGTTTACCTTTATTTGACACTATCTGCTATGTGGAAATTCGCTTTAAGGATAATAACGCAGAGGTTTTTGATCAGCCTGCAACAGAGGATAAAATCAAGCGTTTTCCTGCTGAATATGCCCGTTATCAATTGGCCAGAAAGCAAATCAGCGAAGGCAAGCCGTTGGAACAATTTGCGTTTTTGACTGTTGCCGAAATTGAGATGTTGAAATCACGCGGTATTTTTACGGTGGAAGCGTTGGCTGCTTTGACAGATGAAAAAGCCGGAGAACTGGATGTTGAAAAAGAGCGTGATTTGGCAGTTAAGTTTGTGGAACAGGCAAAAGGAAATATTATTGTTTCCGAGTGGCAAGAAAAGGAAGAGCAGTATTTGCAAAAGATCAGTTTGCTGGAAGCAAAAATTAAGGAATTGAGCAGTCGTTCGCGAGCCAAAAAGAAAAAGGAGTAAGCAATGAAAAATATTTTGCAGATTTGTCAAGAAGCAGCCAGTTTGGCTGCGGCTCAGCGTCCGATTGATTTGTTTAATGAAGACAGCCAACAAGAGGCTGTTTTTTTGAGTGTGGCTCGGGATACGCTGGATAGTTTGTTGCGCTATGGTGATTGGCAGGAATTGGTGCGTGAAGGATGTTTGCGAACAGTTGGGAAGAAAACATCCTATCTTATCAGCGATTTCTGTCCTGATTTTTATTCGTTGGTAAATAACACCATTTATATCAAGGATGCTCAAGAGCAGGTTTTAGGGGCGATTACACCGGAAGAATGGATGCGTGAGAAGTATTTCAATCTTCCATCCTTGAATTTGAAATTTCAAATTCAAAACGGGCATTTTAAGTTTTTGACGGCGCCGACGGACAATTTGAAAATCGTTTTTCAATATCGGGCATCATCAGTGGTATTTGATGAAAAAAACGGTTGGGAGGAAAAGTCTGAAATTACCAAAAATACGGATGTTCCAATTTTTGATTCCTATTTGGTGAAAAAAGGCATTTTGTGGCGTTGGTATCGACGCAA
>CAYLIN010000127.1:0-3394 GCA_964383725.1 uncultured Azospirillaceae bacterium
TCAATTGCCATGCCGTTACGGCGGTCATTACGCGTTTCTTGGGATAATGATTGCATAAAAAATGTCTTAGCACGAGGCAAATCACCCTGTTGCAGAAAAATCAAGCCCAGCAGACTGTAGGCATTGGCAATATGAAAACAACTGGCGTTTTTTTCAGATAAGGCGATGGCTTGTCTGGCAAAGGTTTCCGCTTGTTTTGGCTTTTTCAGTTCAAACGCCGCTTGTGCCTGTAACATTAGTGTTTCCAACTGTCCGGGAATATTTTTTGTTTTTGTATAAAAATCAAAGGCTTTTTCAGCAGCGGTAAATGCTGGTTTCCATTTTTTTTGCGCGCTTAAATTGCGGCTGTCCAATTCATAATTAAAGCCTGCAAAAACATTATATTGTTGTCCTTTGCCATTAAAACGAGCTTGTTTGATAAGCTCATCTGCTTTTTTGTGATTACCGGCGGCTAAAAACGTTAATGCTCGTTGATTGATGATTTGAGAATGAGCGACTTTTTGTTTTAGAGAAGCGTAAATATCTTGAGCTTCAAGAAAATAAGCTTCGGCATCATCGAAAAGTTCTTGTGCCGCGGTAAGCATGCCTCTGTTTCCGATGGCTTCAGCTTTGCGATGAACGGCACCGAATTGTTCAAACATATCAGCGGCAGTCTTAAACATCATCTGTGCCACATCATAAAGAGCGCTGATTCGATAGATTGTTCCCATCAGCAAATGCGCTTCCGCCACTTCATAAAAAGCTTTTTCCTTACGAAACAGGACAGTTGCTTTTGCGCAGTCTTCCGATGCTGCCATCAAGTCACCCTCTTCAAGAGCAAAAGCCGCTTCCAAAAACAGCTTTTTTGCTTTCATAAAGCGATGCAATCCAGCTGTTTTTGTTTGTTCCAGCAAATCTCGTGCTTTTGCTTTTTTTCCGAGCAAAAAATAAAGTTCAGCCGTCAAAACAGGATTCTTTTGTGTTTTCTTGATAGCTTTTTCAGGGTGAAAAAAAAGCTCATAACCGTCATCATCAATATCCGGTTGACCGTTAACATCTTTAACGTGTTTTTTGAGTTCAAAACTTGAAAAATATATGGGGCCGGATATGTTTTTTTGTTGGGTTAAAATCTTTCGACTAAGCATTTTGAGAGTAAAATCTTTTTTTATCTTAAACCAAAAAGCTCCGAACAGCCCAACAGCACCGGTAAAAAAAACAAGTAAAAAAACAATGTAAAAATATTTTGTAAAAATCATACTTCTTTACGCAATGTTAGTCTTTTAACTTATATAGTAACTTATCTCATTCAAAATTTAATGTATAGGGATTTTTTATCAATGAGCATCAGTAAATTAAAATCACATGAGTTATATACCAAGTGCGACTACAAAAAATTCAAATTCTCCAGTACGGCAGAATTGGAAGAACGTTTATCGGCATTGGGGCAGGATAGAGCGTTAAGCGCGGTTGAACTGGGTATAAACATTCAGTCAAAAGGATATAATTTATTCTGCCTTGGCCCTGAAGGAACCGGAAAAACCAGCTTGGTCAAAAGAGTGTTACAACAGGAAGCAACCAAACGTCCGACACCGGATGATTGGGCTTACGTTTATAATTTTGATGAACCCTATAAACCGCAAGCCATCAGCTTTCCAGCCGGAACAGCCGGTGAGTTTGCTAAAGATGTTGATAAGCTTTTAGAAACGCTGGCAGCATCGATTCCCGCAATTTTGGAGAGTGATGAGTACAAAGCCGGTTTAAGTATCATTGCCGGAAAATATAAACAGCACAAAGAAGAATATATCAAGATTTTGCAAAAGAAAGCCAAAGGCAAGAGTGTTTCTTTGTTGCACATGCCGGTTGGTTTGGTTGTTGCACCGGTTAAAAACGGCGAGGTTTTGAGCCCGGAAGCATTTGATGAACTGCCGGAAGAAGAAAAACAACAATTGCTCGAAGACCTCAATCAGATGCAGGTAGAAATCGAAAATACGGCTCAAGACTTGCCTCAGTGGGAGGATAAAGAGCGCAAAGAAACAAATAATCTGCGTGAGAAGTTTTTGAAAATTGCCGTCAAAGACCCGATTGATAACCTGCATAAAAAATATAAAGGTTTGAAAGCGGCTAATGATTTCTTGAAACACATTCAAAAATACATTTTATCAAATGGCGATGAATTCCTGCCCAATCAGGAAGCACCAGCTCCAGAAGGGGACGACGCTTTGTCTGCCTTATTCTCACGGATGAAACAGCCGGAAGAAGACAAGTTTGCAAAATTTAAGGTCAATGTCATTGTTAAAAATGAAAAAGATGCCGGCGCGCCGATAGTCCATCTTGATCATCCGACACAAGGCAATCTGGTTGGTAGAGTTGAACGAATTCAACAATACGGTGCTTTGCTGACCGATTTCAGCTTGATTAAAGCCGGTGCGTTACATCAGGCAAACGGCGGTTTCTTGCTGATTGATGCTCGCAAATTGTTGGTACAGCCCTATGCTTGGGATTCTTTGAAACGAGCATTGGCTTCAAAAACCATTAAAATTGAAGCACCGAGCGATGAAACAACCTTTACCACAATTTCTCTTGATCCGGAGCCGATTCCTTTAAATGTTAAAGTTATTTTGACCGGTGATGAAGAATTGTACGAGATTTTGAGCGAAAGAGACCCTGATTTTTCAGACTATTTCAAAGTCGAGGCCGATTTTGGTATTTTGATGGATAGAACATCAGAAAATGAAATTGAGTACGCTAAGTTAATAGGTTCTTTGTCAAAGAAGAAAGATTTGCGTTCACTCAACAAACAGGCTGTTGCCCGTGTGATTGAATATTCATCTCGCTTGGCTGAAGATTCCGAAAAATTGACCGCGCATATAGCCTCAATTGGTGACTTATTGCGCGAAGCTGATTATTGGGCACGCAAATCCAAGTCCAATCAAATTGGTAAAAACCATATTGAACAGGCTATCCAAGCTCAAATTTATCGTAGTGATCGTATCAAACAAGCCATGTTGGAGCAAATCGACAAGGGTACAATTTTGATGGATGTCGAAGGAAAACGAGTTGGACAGATTAACGGCTTGGTTGTTTACAATTTCTCTCGTACCAGCTTTGGTAAACCGGCGCGCATTACAACTCAGGTTCGTATTGGTAAAGGCGAATTCGTCAATATTGAACGCGAAGTCGAAATGAGCGGTCCGATTCATACAAAAGGTGTGCTGATTTTATCAAGCTTGTTGGCAAATCGCTTTGCTAAGGATTCTCCGTTGTCACTTAGTGCCTCAATTGTTTTTGAGCAATCATACGGTGGTGTTGATGGTGATAGTGCTTCTTCAACGGAATACTATTGTATGCTATCAGCTATCAGCGGTATCCCAATCAAGCAGAGTATTGCTGTTACCGGTTCTATCAACCAGTTTGG
>CAYLIN010000128.1:0-3394 GCA_964383725.1 uncultured Azospirillaceae bacterium
GACTTCATCAATAAGGGGATTTATGTCATTGATAATACTTATGAGGAAGATCAATCTAAAAAAGATTGGAATGAATATGTTAAGGATGCCAAAGATGTAAAAGATATTTTTAAAGGGGAGAATGGTAAAATACCGGGTGACTGCGATGACTTAAACTGCATTGCCTCTCCATGGTTAGGCTTCGTTCCGGCACCACAATGTCCGCCGGGATATGTGAAGGTCATTACCATCAATCCTATTCGATGGAAGATGGCTGATGCTTATTCTATTGCAATGGAACCTACCGGAGTTAGTGATGTGACCGAAAAGTTTAGAAACTATTTTGTTAAAAATACAAATCCGCTCGGTGCCAGATTCGAACTTGAATCTGTAACAACGACTGATGGAACTGCTCATACTCACGATATTGCTGTCGGTAACGATGGTACCGTACGCGGGATGCCCATGACCTTCCAGACAAACACCTGGTTAAACACCACCATCAGTGGGGCTAAAGATAGCACAACCGGAGACTTTTTAGGGTGGCATGCTATCATGGGATTCCTTTATCATGGGGCAGAATATAAAGAATGGTTAGAAAAAGTTGCTAAAGGTCATAATTGGGAGAGTGAGTATAACGGAAAAATCATCTGGAATATCTTCCCTGTTTATAAAGAAGAGTTAACCGCGGTCGCCAATGTTTATTGCTATTTTGAACGGAGAGATACTGATGAATGGAAATGGGATCCCAAACTTGTTGATACTGGATATGATCAGATAACAAACTTCCGTCATGGATATGATCAAAAATCATCAACGTACCTAGAAAGACTTAATGACGAACAATTATCATACAATGATCCTTGGTAAACATAAGCCTCCTCCAGGAGGCTTATGTTTACCATTATGGATCTTAGGTCAACCCCGAACACACCCATAAAGTGTAAAAAAATAAGTGAAATTTATTATCCCATTAATACACGCGCGGCGGCTCTGGCTTCATTTGTTATTCTTTCACCTGCTAACATGCGGGCAATTTCTTCTTCTCGAGCCGCTAAATCAAGCTCTCTAACGCTGGTCGTTGTCACGTTATCAACGGTTTGTTTTTCAACCTTAAAATGACTACTCCCTTTAGCAGCAACTTGCGGCGAATGCGTAACGACTAAAACTTGAACATCATCTGCCAGTCTGGCCAAACGTTCTCCGACAGCCTGAGCCGTGGCGCCGCCGATACCGGCATCAACTTCGTCAAAAATCATAGAACAAACGCTTGAGCTTTTCGCAAGATTGACTTTCAGAGCCAGCATAAATCTTGACAGTTCACCACCGGAGGCAATCTTATTTATGGGGCCTTGCGGTGAGTTGGGGTTGGTGGCAACCGTAAAATACACATCATCAAAACCATGTTCTGACCACTGAGTTTCACCTTGTTTATCAATCTGTGTCACAAAACGGGCTTTTTCCATTTTCAACGGGGGAAGTTCGCCCATAACCAAGCGGTCTAATTCTGCCGCAGTTGACATTCTGGTATTATGCAATTCATTAGCAGCTTGCAAATAAGCTTGACGTTTTTCTTGTTCAATTTTTCTTAAATTACTGATACCGTCTTCGCCCAATTCAATTGCATTCAGCTGTTCCTTAAAGCGAGCGAGTGTTTCTTCCAAATCATCAACCATCACACTATGTTTACGGGCAACATCCTTTAACGCAAATAAGCGGCTGTCGATATTTTCTTGCTCAGCTCCGTTCAGATTGATATCTTCCGAAGCACTTTCTATTCTCTCAATGGCATCAGATGCCTCAATCAAAGCCCTGTCTAACGCCGCATAAACTTCATCAAATTTACCGTCGACGTATTGATTAGCTTTATCAACGGCGGACTGAGCTTGTCGCAGTACTGACTGCACATCATTACCCTGTGTCAACACGCCATAGGCATAATTCAGGCTTTCCATAATTTTTTCAGCGTGCATTAATTCTTGTCGACGTTTGGATAGTTCTTCCTCTTCGCCTTTAATGGGATTCAGACGTTCTAATTCTTTCACCCAATGGCGCAAATTTTCTTCCTCTTCCTTAGCCTTGAAAACATCAGCCTCTGCCTGAGCTCTTCGCTGTGCCGCCTCTTTGTATTCTCGATAAGCGGTCTTAACCCGTTGCAACAATTCAGGATAATTACCGTATGCATCCAAAACAGAGCGGTGATTAGCCGGATTTAACAAGCCCTGATTATCAAATTGCCCATGGATTTCAACCAGATATTTACCAATGTCTTTCAAAAGGCGAGCGCTTATCGGTTGGTCATTGAAAAAGATTTTCCCTTTTCCGTCACGCCCCAAAACACGCTTGATAATCATCTCATCGCCGCAATCAAGCTCGTTTTCAGACAGTAAATCCTGCAATTCTTTATTATGAGGTTCAGCGTCAAAAACCGCCGTTACACTCAATTTATCTTCCCCTTGGCGAATGAGTGAGGTTTCAGCTCTTCTTCCCAACACTAATCCCAGAGAATCAAGTAGAATTGATTTACCGGCACCGGTCTCACCGGTCAAAACACTCAGATGCGGCTTGAAGTCAATATCAAGCTTATCAATCAAGACAACATTGCGGATAGATAACGATTGCAGCATTCATCAGGCCTTATTTTTCAGACAGCTTGAGCGCGTCTTTGTACCATTTGCTTTTCGGGTAGTTATGCCCTAAAACCTTTAAAGCATCATCACTTTCTTTTTGCAAACCGAGAATTTTGTAAATCTCAACCTGACGGTACAAAGCTTCTTCAATCTGCTCGGTTGTTTGGTAGTGATTAACAACTTCTGAAAAACGATTCAAAGCAGACAGATAATTCTGACGATTGAGGTAATAGCGCCCTACCTCCATTTCTTGTCCGGCCAAGTGGTCCGTAATCAAATCCATTTTCAGGCGTGCATCTTTAGCGTAATCGGTATCAGGAAAACGAACGATAACCTGACGGAAAGCTTCTTCTGCTTTACGCGTGTTATCTTGGTCTTTTTCCACACCAACAATTTGTTCATAATAACACAGCCCTTTCATATAATAGGCATAGGCGATATCTTTATTGCCGGGGTGATATTTGATAAAACGGTCAAGGCTCAAAATGGCGTCATCATATTTTTGGTCTTTGTAATAGGCGTATGCCCCCATCAATTTTGCTTTGGTTGCCCATTTGGAATACGGATGCTCAAGTTCGATCTTTTCAAAGGTTTCGGCAGCTTTAACATATCGGGTCTTGTTTAGGTTTTTGTATGCTTGATCATACAGTTGTTCAGCGGACAGATGGCTTTCTCCATCCGGCGCAGAGGAACAACCGGTCAGCAAGCTTAGTCCCAATCCTATTAAAAGCAGCGTCTTTTTCATATCTTTCCCTTACAAAATTGTATAATTTTCTTTATCGGCA